>JBKPBQ010000249.1:0-16865 GCA_046726955.1 Acidobacteriota bacterium | reverse complement strand
CTGTCTCGTGGGCTCGGAGATGTGTATAAGAGACAGCCGCCGGCGGCTCCGATACCCGACATCGTCCTCGTCGAGCCCGCGCCCTTCACCGCGGCCCCGCCGCCGGTGGCCGCTCCCGCTCCCCCGCCCGAGCGCGAGTGGTTCCTCGAGGAGCCCGAGGAGGCGGGGCTCGAGTTCCTGGAGCCGGAGGCGGAAGCGCAGCCGGAGGCCGAAGCGGCCGAGGCGGAGCCGATCGTCGAGGCCGAGCCCGAAGTCGAAGCGGAGGCCATGTCGGATACCGACTTCGCGAGCGAGCTCGACTCGCTGCTCGACCAGGTCTTCGCGGCGGACGCGGCGGCGGCGGCGTCCCCGGAGCCGCCCCGCGGGGGCAGCCAGATCGTGGTGAGCCCGCTCTTCCAGAGCTTCTCGGTGGACGAGATGGTGGCGGTCATCCAGGGCCTCCGGCTCCACAGCTTCGAGCCCCGGCAGTTCATCATCCGCGAGGGGAGCGCGGGCGACTCGCTCTTCATGCTCACCTCCGGGACCGTGCGGGCGTTCCGGAAGAACACGGCGGGCAAGCAGGCGCTCCTCGGCGAGCTCGCCGAAGGGGCCTTCTTCGGCGAGGGCTCGATCCTCACCGGCCAGCCGCGCGCCGCCTCCGTGGTCGCGTGGACGCCCTGCGAGCTGCTCGAGCTCGACCGCGCGACGCTCGACTCGATCGTCTCGACGCATCCCCACGTGCTCGACGTGCTCAAGGACTTCGCGGCCAAGCGCGCCCGCCGGGGCTGAGGTCCTTGAACCCCGCCCCCGTGAAGGCGAGCGTCTCCATCCAGGACGTCGAGAAGCTCGACGTCCGCGTGGGCACCATCCGGCGCGTGGAGGACGTGCCGGGCTCGGCGAAGCTCGTGCGCCTCACCGTGGACTTCGGCGACCACCAGCGGACGATCCTCGCCGGCCTCCGCAAGGAGCGGCCCGACCCGCGCGAGATCGAGGGGCGGCAGGCGCTCTTCGTGGTGAACCTCGAGCCGCGCCGCATGGCCGGCGAGGTCTCGGAGGGGATGCTCTTCGACATCGGCTACGCCGACGGCGTGACGCCGGTGCTCGCCGTCCCCGAGAAGCCCGTCCCCGACGGCACGCGCGCGGGCTAGCCGCCTGCGCGTCAGCGCACGAGGTAGAAGCGCTCCTGCCGGGGGACGAAGAACTTGAATCCCTCCGCCGTGAGGTACGCGGGGTCTTCCATCATCACGTAGACCTTCTGGCCGCCCCACTCGGGCACCGCCGTCTGTGTGTTGAGCTCGATCGCGATGTACGACCCGTCGCGGAGCCGTTTCGCGCCGGCCTCCGGCCGCTCCGTCGAGCGGAAGTCGATGGCGGCGCCGAGCCCGTGGCCCTGGTTGCCGAGGGGATGGCAGTAGATCTGGGCCTCGATGCCCTTCTCCTTCATCTCCGCCATGGCCCCCTCGTAGACCTCGGCGGCAGGGCGGCCCGGCCGCGAGGCGTGGAGCATGAGCGCGTCCTGGAGCGCGTGGGTGTTCTGGAGCGCGCGGACGAGGCCGGCCGGAGCGTCCTTCTCGCTCTTGTCGAGCACGTAGGCCATCTTCTGCCAGTCCGTGTGGAGGCCGAGCGCGCTCACTCCGAAGTCGAGGTGGACGAGGTCGCCGCGCTGGATGACCGTGGCCTCGTCGGACACGTGGAGGAAGCCGCGCGAGGTCTGGTTCCCCATCCCCTTGCGCTGGACGCGGAGGTCGGGCTGGAACCAGGTGGAGACGCAGCTCGCGTAGAGCGCGTCGTAGAGCCAGCGGCGCACGTCGCCCACGGTCGTGCGTCCCGGATGGACGACCTCGTTCGAGAGGGCGCGCCGGGCGATGTCCTCCGTGAGCCGGACGAGCGACTGGTAGTGCGGGAACTCCTCGGGGATCCGCGTGTCGAGGTACTCCTCGATGAGGTCCTGCGCGCTCGTGAAGCGCGCGGCGGCGTCCTCGCCCATGGACTTCTCGAGGAAGAGGTAGGTCTCGTGGGTGAGGCTGCGCGTCACGCCGCGCCGGCCGCCGATCGAGAGGCCGATCTTCTTCGGGTGGTAGCGCTCGACGAGCTCGGGAAGCGCCTTCTCCGCCGGCCGCGGCTCCACCGGGCTCTCGAAGAACCGGCGGAGGCTCTCCTCCGCGAACCCGGTGATCGCGACGCGGCGGAGCCCCTCCTCGCCCGCGTCGACGAAGACGAAGATGTCGCGGTTGCCCGCGTAGGGCCGGGGCGGAGCGACGAGCGCGGTCAGGGGGTCGTCGTGGAACTCCTCGTTCACCACGATCCACATGTCGATGCCGTGGCGGCGCATCATGGGCAGGAGGGCGGCGTGCCGCTTCTCGAGCCACTCCTCGCGGATGGCGATCTGCTGCGACCAGGTGGGCAGCCGGGGCGCGTCCGCCCTGCCGGGAAGGGCGGCGGCGAGGACGACTACGGCGAAGGCGGCGCTCTGGGATGGCTTCACGCGGACCCCCGGGTCGAGGCGAGTCGCGCATCTTCTTCCAGGCGCGATCGAGCCGCAACTCCGGCCGGCGGCGGCGGTCTTCCGGCGGCGCTGGTAGACTGATTTCGTGGACCAGCGGGACCTCGCGCAGGACCTCTTGAAGAAGGCGATGGCCGCGGGCGCCTCCGCGGCGGACGTGCTCGTCGCCGAAGGCACCGAGTTCTCGGTGACGATCCGGAAGGGCGAGATCGAGACGCTCAAGGAGGCGGGAAGCAAGGCCCTCGGCGTGCGCGTCTTCGTGGGGAAGCGCACGGCGTCGTCCTACACCTCGGACTTCTCGCCGGCCGCGCTCGCCGCCCTCGTCGGCGAGACGGTCGCGATGGCCCGCGCCACCGGCGAGGACGCGGCCGCGGGGCTGCCCGACGAGACGGTCCCCGCCGAGGAGGTGGACCTCGGCCTCCACGACCCCTCGGTCACCGCCGTCCCCGTGGCCGAGCGCATCGAGCGGGCGCGGCGCGCGGAGGCGGCGGCCCTCGCCGTCCCCGGCATCACGAACTCACAGGGGAGCGCCTACGGCTCGGGCGAGGGTTCGATCGTCCTCGCGAACACGAACGGCTTCATCGGCGGCTATCGGACATCGTCGGTCTCGCAGTCCGTTACCCCGCAGGCCAAGCACGATGGGAGCATGGAGCGCGACTACTGGTACACGACGGGCCGCGGGATCGGCGACCTGCTCGCGCCGGAAGAAGTGGGACGGATCGCCGCGGAGAGGACGCTGCGTCGCCTCGGCGCGCGGCAGGTACCCACGGCAGAGGCTCCCGTCGTCTTCGATCCCGAGACCGCGGCCGAGCTCCTGGGCACGGTCTTCTCCGCGCTCTCCGGCTATGCAGTCTTCCGCAACGCGACCTTTCTCAAGGACCACATCGGGCAGAAGGTCGCCTCCGACCTTCTCACGCTCGTGGACGAGGGTCGGCGGCCGCGCGGTCTCGGGTCCCGTCCCTTCGACGGCGTGGGTCTGCCCACGCGCCGCAACGTCCCCCTCGAGCGCGGCGTGCTCCGGCACTACCTCTGCGACTCGTACAGCGGGCGCAAGATCGGCAGCGCCCCTACCGGCTCCGCGCGCCGGGGCGTGGGCGGAAGCCCGTCCGTGGGCGCGTCGAACCTCTGCTTCGAGCCCGGACCGATCGCTCCCGAAGCGATCGTGGGCGGTGTCGAGCGCGGGCTCTACGTGACCGACCTCATCGGCTTCGGGATCGACCTCGTCTCCGGCGACTACTCGCAGGGGGCGGTCGGGCACTGGATCGAGAAGGGCCGGCTCACGCATCCCGTGCACGAGGTCACGATCGCGGGCAACCTCAAGCAGATGCTGCTCGACGTGGACGCGGTCGGCACCGACCTCGAGTGGCGCGGCTCGATCGCGAGCCCGACCCTGCGCCTCAAGAAGATGACGATCAGCGGGAGCTGATCCGCTCGGGCGCCATGCGGGAGAGGGGCCGGAACACCTGGTACGGCCCGAGGTCCTTCCAGGCGTAGTACCGGCGGTCGAGGCAGTCGGAGAAGCCCGGGATGTCGCGCAGCCGATACTCCGTGACCACGAGATCGAAGCGCCCGCGGTCGCAGTCGAAGAGAAGCCGGTCCGGATGCACACGCCCGGAGCGCGTGACCACCATGTAGCCGAAAGGCTCGACGAGGATGGGCTTGCGGTTCTCGGCGAGCACCACCAGGTTCTCGGAGACGATCGGCCCTTCGGTCTCGCGGACGATCTTGTCCAGCTCGATCATGTCGATGGCACCCCGAGGATTGCGGATGGCCTGGGGGATGCGGTCCGCGCCCGGGCTCGCGAAGCTCGCCACGAGGGCGGCCACGAGCACCCCCGGCCAGCGTCCCGCCCGCATCTCCGGCCAGCGCTCGCCGAGCGCGTGCAGCACGACACCCGCGAGCGCGAGTGTCGCGAGCCAGGGCTCGATGAAGTAGTTCTGCCCCGCCCCCACCTTGGCGATGGTGGCGAGGCTCAGCAGGCTCAGAACCCAGTAGAGGACGAAGAGCCGCGCGGGGCCCCGCCAGAGCTCGCCCTTGAGCAGGAAGGCCCCGGCCACGACGAGCCCGAGAAGGGGCGAGGCGATGAGGAAGAACTCGCCGTAGCTCTCGAACATCCGCGGCCACTCGTACCCGGCGTCGCCCGTGTAGGGGACGAGGTGGAGCCAGGCCTGCCCGCCCGTGGCGAGGACGAGGAGGCCGAAGAGGAGCGCGAGGGGCACCGCGAAGAGGACGATGGCGCGCAGCGCCGACCGCTTGTCGGATCCGAGGAGGAGGTGCAGCAGCACGGCGGCGGGGGCGAGGAGCGCGTTCTGCCGGGTGAAGAAGGCGAGCCAGAAGAGCGGGAAGGCGAGATACCGTCGCGGGCCCCCGCTCTCGCCCGTCCGCACGAAGACGAGGAGCCCGGCCACGGAGAGGAGGAGCGCGGGCATGTCCACGCGCCCGAGCGCTCCCCACGTCTGCACGAACCAGGGGGCGAGGAAGAGCACTCCGAGGGCCAGGGAGAGCACGCGGTCGCCGGTGAGGCGGAGGAGAAGCGCCCCGAGCACGGCCACGAGGCCGAGTGTGGCGAGGACGCAGAGAAAGCGCGGAAAGAAGATCGAGGGCCCGAAGAGAGCCTCGCCCAGCCAGACGAGGGAGACGAAGACCGGGGGGTAGTTGCCGGTGACGAGAGGATAGTCGCGGAGCGTCGTGAAGTAGTTGCCGCGCAGGCCGAGCACCTGGACCATGGCCAGCACCGCTCCCTCGCCGTAGTCGCGGCTCCAGGGCGAGCGCAGGAAGTAGAAGATCTTGAAGCCGAAGCGGACGACCGCGTAGAGGAGCACGGCTCCCAGGAGCACCTGGACGGCGATCGCGGCGGCGCGGCGCATGGCCGACTAGTCTACGGCGGGGGCTTGCCTTGTACGGTCCGCGACCCTGGCAGTATCCTCGGAGCGGTTCCCATGTTCTGCCCGGCCTGCTATACGGAGAACGATCCCGACGCCCTGGCCTGCTTTTCCTGCGGCCAGACGCTGTCGCCGCCCATCAAGCGGGGGACCGTCCTCTCCGGCCGCTACGAGATCGTGGACCTCATCGGCCGCGGGGGCATGGGCACGGTCTACCGGGCGCGCGACAAGGTCCTCGGCGACAGGGTCGCGGTGAAGGTCCTGCGCGCCGACCTCTCGCGGCGCCCGGAGATGATCCGCCGCTTCCGCTCGGAGATGGCCCTCGCCCGCAAGGTCCGCCACCCGAACGTCTGCCGGATCTACGTGGCCGGCGAGCAGCACGGGCGACTCTTCCTGGCCATGGAGCTCCTCGAGGGCAAGGACCTCAAGACCCTCCTCCGCAACTCGCGGGGCGGCCTGGCCCCCGAGTCGGCTTTCGAGTGCGCCCTGCAGATCGCGAACGGCCTCCAGGCCCTCCACGACGTCGGCATCGTGCACCGCGACGTGAAGCCCCCGAACGTGATGCTCGACCACAAGGGGATCCCCCACCTGATGGACTTCGACATCGCCAAGCAGCACCTCGCGGACCGGACGGACGCGGCCACCGCCACGGGCAACGTGCTGGGCACGCCCGAGTACATGAGCCCGGAGAACGCGCGCGGCGACCGCGTGGACTTCCGGAGCGACATCTACTCGCTGGGGATCATGATCTTCGAGATGTTCACCGGCGAGGTGCCATTCCGCGGGGAGACTCCGCTGGCCACGGTCCTGAAGCACCTGAACGACCCGCTGCCCCTCGAGGGCCCGCGCGCGGAGCGCCTTCCCGCGAGCGTCGTGCCCGTGCTGCGCAAGGCCCTCGCCAAGGAGCCGGACGACCGCTACAGCACGGCGCGCGGGCTGGCCGGGGCCCTCATCGCCGCCCGCACGGCGTACACCGAGATCGCGACCCCCCGCCACGAGACCGCGGAGCCCCTGCCCGCGCTCCTCGAGGCGCTCAACCCCATCGACGGCACCGTGCGCATGCCCGCGGTCAAGGTCTTCCCGAGCGACCCGAGCGCCAGCCGCGCCATCCCCGTCCTCATCGACGCCCTCGACAAGCCACCGGTCCCAGCTCCCGACCCGAACGCCGTCACCGCGCCCGTCCTCGCCCCGTTCCCCGGCGACAAGCCGCCGGAGCCGGTGGCGATCCTCATCCGCGCGCTGAAGAGCGAGGACCAGGGGGACCGCGCCCGCGCCGCCCAGGCCCTCGGGGGGATGGGTCCCGACGCCACGCACGCCATCCCTGTGCTGCTCGAGGCGCTGCGCGACCGCGTCGGCGAGGTCCGCGACAACGCCGCCGCAGCCCTCGAGCGCATGGGTCCGACCGCCCAGGCCGCGCTCGCCGCCGCGGTGAAGGACTCCGATCCGATCGTGCGCCGGATCGCCGCGGAGGCGCTGGCGCGCATCCTCAAGAGGAAGCGCGGCCGGGAGTAGCCCCCCTACCGGCTGCTCTTCACCTCGGTCCACATCCGGTCGTAGACGAGCGTCGCCTCCCCGAGGTCGCGCAGGAACTCCGTGCGCGCGAGGTCGGCGTCGGGCGGGAAGCCGACGGGATCGTCGCGGATCTCCGGGGGCAGGAGGGCGAGCGCCTCCCGGTTCGGCGTGGGATAGCGCATGGTCCGGCAGATCTCGGCCGCGATCTCGGCCTCCATCGTGAAGTCGAGGAAGGCGTGCGCGAGCTCGGGGTGGGGGGCGGAGACGGGGATGGCGAGCGTGTCCACGTAGATCGTCGAGCCCTCGCGGGGGATCACGAAGCCGATGTCCTTGTCCTTGGCGCCGATCTTCGCGAACTGGCCGTTCCAGCCCTGGGCGAGCCACACTTCGCCCGCGAGGAGCTTCAGGTCGAAGCTCGCGGAGTCGTAGCTTCCGACGAGCGGTTTCTGGGCGAGGAGCTCCTGCTGCGCGCGCCGCAGGATCGCCGGATCGGTGGTGTTGACGCTCTCGCCGAGCATCTTGAGAGCGGTCCCGAACGTCTCCCGCGGGTCGTCGAGCATGAGGATGCGACCACGGTAGCGCGGGTCCCACAGCGCGCTCCAGGAATCGACGGCGGCCACCTTGCTCTTCCGGAAGCCGATGCCGCACGTGCCCCAGAGGTACGGGATCGAGTGGATGTCGCCCGGATCGTCGGGGCGGTTCAGGAAGCGCGGGTCGACGTTCGAGAAGTGCGGCAGCGCCGAGCGGTCGAGCTTCCGGAGGAGACCCTGGTTGCGGAGGATCTGCACGGTGTAGTTCGTCGGGCAGATGACGTCGTAGGCGGCCCCGCCCGCCTGGACCTTGGCGAGCAGCGCCTCCTGGCTGTCGAAGAGGTCTACCGTGACGTGCACGCCGTGCCGCTTCTCGAACTTCGCGACCGTCTCCGCACCGATGTACTCCGACCAGATGTAGACGCTGAGCGTTCGCTTTCCTTCTCCCGCCGGCGGGGCGAGGACGAAGGGAGATCCGAGGATGGCGAGGCCGAGGAGCGCGGGCATCACCACTCGTCGCGCCGCCACTCCCTGCTCCAGCCGGTAGGCGGCGTAGAGGAGCGCGCTCGTGGCCACGAGGAGCAGCGTCGAGACGGCGTTGATCTCGGGAGAGATGCCGCTCTTCACCATGGAGTAGATCTGGATGGGCAGCGTCGTGGATCCCACGCCGGCCACGAAGGACGAGATCAGATAGTCGTCGATGGAGAGGGCGAAGACGAGAAGGGCGGCGGACAGCACGCCGGGGGCGATGGCGGGCAGCGTGACCTTGAAGAGCGTCGCGACGGGGCCCGCTCCGAGGTCCATCGCCGCCTCCTCGAGGCTCCGGTCGAAGGCGGCGAGGCGCGCGCGCACGACCACGACGGCGTAGGAGACGGAGAAGCCCACGTGGGCGAGAACGAGGGTCAGGAAGCCGAGCCGCAGGCCGAGCGCGACGAAGAGGAGCAGCAGCGAGGTCGCGAGCACGATCTCGGGCACGACCATGGGCAGCGTGATGAGCGCCTCGAAGGCGTCCTGGGCCCGGAACTGGTGGCGGTGGAAGGCGAGGGCGGCCGCCGTCCCGAAGACCGTGGCCAGAAAAGTCGCGGCGAGGCCGACGACGAGGCTGTTGCGGAGCCCCGAGAGGACCTGCGCGTCGCGCACGAGCTGGGCGTACCAGTCGAGCGTGAAGCCCTCCCAGCTCGCGGTGAGGCGGCCCTGGTTGAAGGAGAAGACCGCGAGGACGAGGAGCGGTGCGTACAGGAACACGTATACGGCGAGCGAAAAGAGGGCGAGAAGCCGCGGGCTCCTCATCCCTGGCGGGCGGACCGGAGCGGCTTGCGGAAGACCACGAGCAGCGCGAGCACGACGAGCGTGAGCAGGAACGAGAGCGCCGAGCCGAACGGGATGTCGCGGGCGACGGCGAATTGTCCCTGGATGAGGTTGCCGGCGTAGACCGTGCGCGCGCCCCCCAAGAGGTCGGGGGCGAGGAAAGCGCCGAGGGAGGGGATGAAGACGAGCACGCAGCCCGCGGAGATGCCGGGGGCGGTGAGGGGCAGGGTCACGCGCCAGAGGGCGCGCGAGGGCGAGGCGCCGAGGTCGGCGGCGGCCTCGAGCAGCGACCGGTCGAGCTTCTCCACCGCCACGTAGAGCGGCAGGATCATGAACGGCAGCTCGCCGTAGACCTGGCCGAGCATGACTGCGAAGTCGTTGTAGAGCAGCGGCAGCGCGGGCAGGCCGAGGGCGACGAGGCCCTGGTTCACGAGGCCCTCGGAGCGGAGCAGGAAGATCCAGGCGTACATGCGCACGAGGAAGCTCGTCCAGAACGGAAGGATCACGAGCACGAGGAGCGCGTTCTTCCAGCGGGCGGGGGCGAGGCGGCCGATCCAGTAGGCGACCGGCCATCCCGCGAGCAGGCAGAAGAACGTCGTGAGCGCGGCGAGGACGACGCTGCGCCAGAGGATGTCGAGATAGAGCGGCTCGAGCGCGCGCGCGTAGTTGGCGAGGCCGCCTCCCGGCAGGATGCCCCCGTAGGCGGACCGCCGGCCGAAGGACGCGGCGAGCATCAGGAGCTGAGGCAGGACGAAGAGGAGCAGCAGCACGAGCAGGCAGGGCACGAGGAGCAGGACGGCCTGCCGCCGCGCGCTCACGACTCGTCCAGGAAGAGGACCGCGGAAGGGGGAACGACGAGGCGAACCGGGTCGCCCCGCCGGCGCGGACGCACCTGCGTGGCGCTCTCCGCCACCGCCAGCGTCTCCCCCGCCACCCGCACCCGCCAGTCGGTGCGGTCGCCGAGGTAGAGCTCGTCCTCGATCGTCCCCGCGAGAGAGCCGGCGGTCTCGCCCTCGACGATGCTGATGCGCTCGGCGCGGATGCCGATCGAGACCGGACCCTCCCGCGCCGCGACGCCGTTGGCGGCCGCGCGCAGCCGCAGGCCGCCGGTCGTCTCCACCACCACGTCGCCGTTCTCGCGCCCGCGCACGACCGCGGAGAGCAAATTCCGCACGCCGAGGAAGTCCGCCACGAAGCGCGTGCGCGGCCGGTCGTAGAGAGCGTCGGGAGGTCCGACCTGCTCGATGCGGCCCGAGTTCATGACCGCGACGCGGTCGCTCATGAGGAGCGCCTCGTCCTGGTCGTGGGTGACGAAGACGAACGTGGTGCGGAGCCGCTCCTGGAGGTTCTTCACCTCCACCTGCACCTCCTTGCGGAGCTTCGGATCGAGGGCGGCCATCGGCTCGTCGAGCAGCAGCACCTCGGGCTCGAGCACGAGGGCGCGGGCGAGGGCCACCCTCTGCTTCTGGCCCCCGGAGAGCTGGTCGATCCGCCGCTCGGCGTGGCCGGGCAGCCGGACGAGCTCGAGAGCGCGCGCGACCCGGGCGGGGATCTCCTCCCGCGGGCGGCCGTTGTGCTCGAGGCCGAAGGCGACGTTTCCCGCGACCGTGCGGTGGGGAAAGAGCGCGTAGTGCTGGAAGACGGTGTTCACCGGCCGGCGGTAGGGAGGCAGCCCCGAGACGTCGCGCCCCGAGATGAGCACCCGGCCGCGGTCCGGCGTCTCGAACCCCGCGAGGACCCGCAGGAGCGTCGTCTTGCCACAGCCCGACGGACCGAGGAGCGTCAGCAGCTCGCCGGGGGCGATCTCCAGAGAGACGTCGCGGAGCGCGGCGACGTCGCCGAAGGCCTTCGCCACGTCCTCTATCGAAACCGCGCCTCTCATGCTCGTGATGGCCGCGCGATTCTACCCTCGAGAGCCCGGCCCGCCGCCCGCGTCGAGCACGACCGGCGGCTTCGGCGATAATCGAAGGGCTGATGGAGCGCGATACCCGCCAGCGACGGGCGATCCGCCGGGTCTTCGCGAAGAGCGGCCGTCCCCTCTCGCCCCACGAGGTCCTGGCCGCCGCGCACCGCCTGGCCCCCACGCTCGGGCAGGCCACCGTCTACCGCAACGTGAAGGCGCTGCTCGCCGAAGGCTGGCTGGCCGCGGTGGAGGTGCCGGGAGAGCCCGCGCGTTACGAGCCGGCGGGCAAGCGACACCACCACCACTTCCGCTGCCGCCGCTGCGACCGGCTCTTCGAGCTCGAAGGTTGCCGCCGCCCCGTCCCCCGCGCCCCCAAGGGCTTCGTGGTGGAATCGCACGAGCTGTTCTACTACGGCCGCTGCGCCGCCTGCGCGGGCGCCGCCTGAAGCCGCTCCCTTTCCTTTATTGATAGGATGTTCTCATCCGCGCCGGTCCCCCGACCGGCGGCTCCGTCCCGTCATATGCGCCGCCTCGCCATGATCAGCGCGCTCGTCGCCGCCCTCCTCGCTGCCGCGTGCAGCGCGACGGAGGCCCCCACGCCCGGCGTCGCTGTCTCCATCTTTCCGCTCTACGACGTGGTGCGGCGGGTGGCGGGCGACCGTCTGCAGGTCCACCTCGTCCTCCCTCCCGGCCACGACCACCACAGCTTCGATCCCCGGCCCCAGGACGTGGCCGGCCTCGCCCAGTCCGCTCTCGTGTTCGGCGTGGGTCTGGGGCTCGACGACTGGGTGCAGGACCTCGCGAGCCGCGCGGGCTCGGGAGCGGCCACCGTGTTCGAGGTGGGTCCGCTGCTCGACCCCCTCCTCATGCCCGACGGCAAGACCGTCGATCCCCACTTCTGGCTGGACCCCGTGCGCATGCAGCAGGCGGTGGACGTGATCGTGGGCGCGCTCACGAACCTCGACGGCGAGGAGGGCCCGCTCTACCGGCAGCGCGGCGAGGACGTGAAGCAGTCGCTGCACGAGCTGCACCGCGAGATCGCGCGCCGCGCGGGCGGCTGGACGAAGCGCTCGATCGTGACCTTCCACGGCTCCATGCAGTACTTCGCGGACCGCTACGGCCTGGAGGTGGTGGCGGTGGTCGAGCCCGTGCCCGGCCAGGAGCCGACGCCGAAGCACCTGGCGGAGGTCGTGGCGACGTTGAAATCGACCGGAGCCGCGCTCCTGTCCGAGCCCCAGCTCGACCCGCGCCCGGCGCGAGTGATCGCCGCGGAGGCGGGCGTGCCCGTCTTCGAGGTCGACCCGCAGGGCGGCTCTCCCGCGACCGACAGCTACGAGAAGCTCATGCGGCAGATCGCGGACGTGCTCGACAAGGCGCTGCAATGACGGCGCCTCCCGCCCTCCGCGTCCGCGAGGCCTCGGTCCAGCTGTCCGGGAAGACGATCCTGGAGCAGGTCTCCTTCGAGGTCGGCGCCGGCGAGTTCGCGTGCCTGTGCGGTCCCAACGGCGGCGGGAAGACGACGCTGCTCAAGGCCGTGCTCGGCCTCCTCCCCCTCCGCGCGGGGAAGATCGAGGTGCGCGGACTCTCTCCGCGCGACGCGCGCCGTCGCGTCGGCTACCTCCCCCAGACCAAGGCCTTCGGCCACGCGTTCCCGGCGAGCGTCGCCGAGCTGATCGTGGCCAACCGGCAGGGCGCCTGGCCGGCGCGCATCTCGTCGGAAGACCGCGAGCGGGCTCGCGCCGTCCTCGCGCGCGTGGGCGGCGAGAACCTCCTCGACCACCCGCTGCGCGGCCTCTCGGGCGGGGAGATGCAGCGCGTCTTCCTCGCCCGCGCCCTCGTGAACGATCCCGAGCTCCTCCTCCTCGACGAGCCGACGGCGGGAGTGGACGCGCGCGGGCGCGCGGAGTTCCTCGAGGTGCTGGACGGGATCGCGGCCCGGGACGACCTCGCCGCCCTTCTCGTCACCCACAACGAGGGCGCGGTGCGCCAGCTCGCGGACCGCGTCGTCTACCTCGACCATCGTGTCGTGGCCTGGGGGCCGCCCGCCGACGTCCTGGCCCTCGCGGACCGCCGCGGCTTCGGCGGCCACGACCACGCGGGCCTCGCCCTCTGCGAGGAAGAGTGATCGAGCTCCTCGCCGAGCCCCTCGCCCAGGGCTTCATGCGCCGTGCCCTCCTGATGGGAGCGCTCCTGGGCGCGGTGGGCGCGCTCCTCGGCGTCTTCATCGTCCAGCGAGGCCTGGCGCTCCTCTCCGACGGCCTCGCCCACGCCACCTTCGGGGGACTCGCCATCGGGCTCCTCGCCGGCGCCTCGCCGGACGACGCGATCTGGGCGGCGCTGCCGTTCACCGTGGCCGTCGCCCTCGCCATCGCCGCGCTGCGACGTCGCGCCCGGCTGGGAAGCGACGCCGCCACCGGCGTCTTCTTCGCGTTCTCGTTCGCGCTGGGCGTGGTGCTGCTCGGCCTCCGGCCTTCGCGGGCGGCCCCAGTGAGCGTCGAAGCGCTCCTCTTCGGCAGCATCCTCTCCGTCTCCCCCGACATCCTCCGCACGATGCTCGTCGTGGGCATCCTCGCCCTCGTGACGATCGTGCTCGCGTGGTCGCGCCTCGCCTACGCGACGTTCGACCCCGAGCTCGCGCTCCTCTCCGGCGTGCCCGTGGCCGCGCTCGAGTACCTCCTCCTCGGGCTCACCGCGGTGGTGGTGGTGGTGGGCGTCAAGACCGTCGGCGTCGTGCTCGTGAGTGCGTTCATCGTCATCCCCGCCGCCACGGCCCACCTCCTCGGCCGCACGCTCCGCGGGATCGCGATCCTCGCCGCGTCGTTCGGCGTGGGAGGCAGCGCCGTGGGCCTCCTCGCCTCCTACCACCTCAACGTGGCGAGCGGAGCCACGATCATCCTGACCCTCGCCACCGGCTTCTTCGGTGCCCTCCTCGTCTCGCGGCGCGGAGGGGAGCCGGGGTAGGCGGCGGCCTCCTGGTGCGTCACCGCCTCGAGCTCCTCGCCTTCCTCGTCGCCGTCGCGCTCTGCCGCGCGCTGCCCCGAAGCGCCGCGCTCAGGCTGGGCGCCCTTCTCGGCCGCGCCGTCTTCCACCTCGACCGGCGCCACCGCGAGGTCGCCCTCGCCAACCACCGGCGCGCCTTCCCTGACGCCTCGGAGGAGGCGCGCCGGCGCACGATCCGCGACGCCTTCGCCTTCTTCGGCCGCTACGCGTTCGAGCTCGTGGGCTGCCTCCCCGCCTTCCGCCCCCGCGACCTCGACCGTTTCGAGTTCGAAGGCTTCGAGCACGCGGAGAGAGCGCTCGCGAGCGGCCGCGGCGTCCTCTGCGTCACCGGGCACTACGGCGGGTGGGAGCTGCAGGCGCTGGCCGCGGGCGCGCAGGGCGCGCCCCTCGGCGTGATCGTCCGGCCCCTCGACAACCCGTATCTCGAAGCGCGGCTGCGCCGGCTGCGGACCTCGACCGGCAACTTCGTGATCGACAAGCGCGAGGGCTTCCGGCCGATGCTGAAGGCGCTGCGCGAGGGCAAGGCGGTGGCCATCCTCATCGACCAGAACGTCAGCGGCGACGAGCGGATCTTCGTCCCCTTCTTCGGCATCCCCGCCTCCACGACCCCCGCGCTGGGCCTGCTGAGCGTGCGCACCGACGCCGTGCTGCTTCCCGTCTTCGCCTTCCCCATCGAGAACGACCGCTGGCGGCTCGTCTACGGGCCGCCCGTCGAGATCGACGCCACCGGCGATCGGACGGAAGACGTGCGGCGCGTCACCGAGGCGTGCACGAAGCTCATCGAGGACCGGGTGCGCGCCCACCCGCACCTCTGGCTCTGGATGCACAATCGTTGGAAGACGCGGCCGTGATGACGCGGGCAGACGAGGGTCACGATCGGAGGACACAGGCGCTGCGCCGGGTGCTCGAGGAAGCCGACCTCGAGCCGGACGGCGAGCACCCGTGCACCTACCTGCCGGGACGGCGGGCGCGCCAGGTGCTCGTGAACCCGCAGATCTTCACCCCCGGCCTCTACCACGCCTTCATGGACCTGAACTTCCGGCGGCTCGGGTTCTTCGTCTACCGGGCGGCCTGCCGCGCGTGCACGGAGTGCCGGATGCTGCGCGTGCTCGTGGACGAGTTCGCCCCCACGCGCGCGCAACGCCGATGCCTCGCCCGCAATGGCGACTTGCGGATCAGCGTGGGGAGACCCGAGGCCACGGACGAGAAGCGTGCGCTCTACCGTCGCTACCTCGAGTCGCGGCACGACGGCACGATGTCGGGCAGCGCGGACGAGATGGCGAGCTTCCTCTACGACGCGCCGTCCTTCACGGTCGAGGTGACGTACCGGGCGGGCGATCGGCTCGTCGCGGTGGGGATCGCCGATCTCGAGCCGCGGGCGCTCTCCGCCGTCTACTGCTACTTCGACCCCGCGGAGGCGCGGCGCTCGCCCGGCGTCTTCAACGTGCTGACGCTTCTCGAGGAGTGCCGCGCGCGTGCCCTTCCTTATCTATACCTGGGCTATTTCGTCGCGGGCAGCCGGAAGATGGCCTACAAGTCGGGCTTCCGCCCTCACGAGGTCTTGCGTCCCGACGGCCGCTGGGAGCGGCAGGAGCGTTGACGCTCGCGGTGTAGAGCCGCTGTGACGGAGCGCACCAGGAGACCACACACGGCCGGCGTGTCGTCCTCGTTCCACTAACCGGACGGAGGTCCGCCTTTCGGCGTCGCCACGGCGCCTAACTCCAGGCTTTCGCGTGCATCCGGTCGAGCGGACGCCGGCCCCGATCTTGCTCTGAAGGGCCCGGCCCATGTCTCGAGCGATGTCAATCCGCCAGACGGATCAGTCGCCTGAGCCGGAGGCTTTTCCTGGTGGCGTGCCCCGTGTCGGGGCTCGAGCACCGTTCCCGCAGGAGGATCCCTTGATGCGTCGTGTATGGTCTCTCGCCGTACTCGCCTTGATGGCGGCCGCCCACGCGTCGGCCACCACCGCCCAGACCCCGGAAAGCGCGCTCGTCGTCGTGGCGCCCTGCCGCCTGGTGGACACCCGCAGCTTCCCCTCGCCGTACGGTCCGCCGGCGCTCGCTCCCCTCGCCCCCCGCAGCTTCGTGGTGGCCGGGCAGTGCGGCGTGCCGGCCAACGCGACCGCGGTGCAGCTCAACGTCCTCGCGGTCGGCACCCTCGGCCTCGGCCACATCAAGGTGTACCCCACCGGAACCGCTGCGCCTCCGACCTCGACGCTCAACTACTCCGCCGCCGGCCAGACGATCGCCAACGCCGCGGTGAGCGCCCTCGGCTCGGGCAGCGTCAACGTCGAGGCTCGCGGCAACGGCACCGACCTCATCGTGGACGTGGTCGGCTACTACAGCGGCGAGGGTGTCGTGAACACCGTGAACGGCTTCACGGGTGACGTGACGATCCAGGGCGGCACGAACGTCAGCGTGACGAGCATGAACGGCACGCTCACGATCGACGCGCCGCTCACGGTCGGTCCGGCGGGTCCGACGGGTCCCCAGGGGCCGACGGGTGCGCAGGGTCCGACGGGGGCGACGGGATCGGAGGGACCGGCTGGACCCGTCGGTGCGTCGGGGGCGACGGGCGCTCAGGGTCCGACGGGTGCGACGGGTTCGACGGGCGCGACGGGCGCGACGGGTGCGACCGGCTCGACTGGACCGCAGGGTCCGCAGGGCGTGACCGGACCGACGGGTGCGAATGGCGCGACCGGCTCGACTGGACCTCAGGGACCGATCGGTCCGACGGGTGCTACGGGTGCGCAGGGTCCGAATGGCGCAACGGGTTCCACGGGGCCGCAGGGTCCATTCGGCCCCACGGGCGCCGCGGGAGCGCAGGGTCCGGCGGGTCCGACCGGTCCGGCGGGCTCGGCGGGTCCCGGCATCTACGTGAAGGACGCAAACGGCGTCAGCCTCGGCCGGCTCGTGTCGCTCGTGCAGGGATCGGTCTCGGTCAGCGTCATCACCTCGACGGGATACCTCGTTTCGATTCCGCTCGACGGCCAGTACACCAGCCTGCCGACGGCCCAGATGTACCTGAACAACGCGACGTGCACGCTCACTCAGCCCACGGACCGCATCTGGCTGAACACGGGCAACAGCAATGCGCGACCGACTTATTCGAAGCTCGCGGTCTACGGCGGACCCACGATCGGCTCGTTCCTCGTGCCGCTCACGGGCGACTCCAACAACATCTCGACGGCGGCGGCGATGACGGGGGTGGTGGCGATTCTCAACCCCGCGTGCGGCGCGTCCTCCAGC
>JBKPBQ010000248.1:0-13525 GCA_046726955.1 Acidobacteriota bacterium | reverse complement strand
CTCCAGCACGGGTGTCGTCTGTTCCTGGCGGCCGAGCCCCTCGAGCGCCCAAAGGAGCGTCAAGGCGGGGCCCGAGGAAGCGCGGCCGTGCGTCTCGAACCGCTGCCGCAGGAAGGCGAGGCCTTCGTCGGCGCGGTCCTGGAACCGCATCGCCGCCATATAGCCTCTTGCGCAGCTTTCGTTCTTGTCCTCGGCGCACGCGGCGAATCGGACGAGCTCCCTGGCCTCCTCGGCATACCCGGCGCTCCCGAGCTCGTAAGCGAGGAGGAAGAGAGCGGCCGGAGGGGTCGACGCCTGCATGCGGCGCAAGAGCGTGTGCAGCATTCGACGCGCGGGCGGGTTCCGGGAGATGTCGCCCCCCGGCTGTCGCAGCCACAGGATCTGTACGGCAGGGTCCCTGCCGAATCGCCGGCCGACCTCCGCGAGCTCCCGCAAGTACTCCTCCGGAGGAGTGAGGGCCGCGAGCACTGACAGGCGCGCGAGGTGGACGCAAGGTGCGTCGGGAAACTTTGCCACGAGCGCGTCCGCCTCCCGCAGCATCGCGACCGGATCGTCGTCGTATGCCGCCAGGAGCTCGCGGGCCCGGATCGTCAGCCGGTCGTCAGGCGCCGCTCGCTCCATCGCTCGCTGGACCTCGCCCGCACTGGACCGGCGATGCGCCAGCAGGGCCACCTGCACGGCATGATGGTGATCGTGCAGCTGCGCCTCCGGAAGCTCGATCCCGGTCAGCCTCTCCGCCTGCTCTGGAGGCAGCCAGACGAGGCCCAGCGGGCCGAACCATCCCTGGTCCTTCAGCATCCGGTCCACGAGAACCTCGATCAGGAGCGGACGTGACGGACAACGGATCGCAAAGGTTCGCCGGCGCTCGTCGTAGCCCACCACGACCTGCTGATGGGCACCCATGCTCATCGCCGTGGATATCGCGAACGGCACGCCCCGATCCAGAAGGGCGCAACCGCTCTCCCACGTCACGCGGAACTCGCGCGTCACCCAGCCGTTCGCCGATCCCCACGTGCGCACCGCGTGCTGGGGTGTCCCGTCGTACGACATGGCCTGCGCGAGGTCTTCCTGGTCGAGCGGCTTCTTCCAGTAGCGGCTGAGCGAGGCCAACGAAGCGGGAGAGCAGGTATTGTGGCGTTGCTGCACGAAGGGCACGGCCAGGCGCACGCGGCGCCCCCCGCCAGTCTCGGCCACCTTCGCGAAGACGGCGGCGCGGAAGGAGCTGCCGGAAGCCGCGGCCAGCTTGCCGGCCGACTCGACGGCCCCGAGCTCGTAGAGAACGTCCGACCGCTCCGCCGCCAGCCCCGCGCGGCCGCTGCGATCGAGGAGCGGCGAGAGCGCTTCGAAGCGGTCCAGGTTCTCCAGGGCCTTCTCGTAGAGCTCTTGCTCCGCGTACAGGTTGGCGAGCATGGCGGCGAGCGGACCCCACTGTATGTGCGCGAGGGAGCGCTCGAGAAGGGCCGCGGCTTCCTCGCTTCGGCCGGCAATGTGAAGGAAGCGGGCGACATCGCGCACGGCAGAGCCCAACGAAGGCTGACGGCGGTGAGCGTCCTCCGCGACGGCGCGCGCTTCGTCGAACTCGTCCTGCTGCTCGAGTATCCAGGCGCGTTGGAGGAGCCGCCACGCCCCCGGCGGGTCGATTTCCTCGGAGCGGCGGAGGAGGGCCCACGCGGTCTCGAAATCGCGGAAGCGCGCGGCGATGACGGCCTTCAGGGCCATCCAGTCGGCACGAACCTCGGCAGGAGCTTCGTCCAGCTCCCCTCGCCGCTTCATCCAGATCCAGGCGAGAGCCGGTCCTCGCCGCTCCACGAGCGTTGCCGCGGCGTAGTACTGGGCAATCGGAGAACGCGGGTCCAGTCGCGAGGCGCGCAGGAACAGAGCCTGGCCGAGGCGCATCCCACCGAGGTGAGCGGCCAGACGCCCGGCGAGGACGCGAGCATTCGTCCCGGTCCAGGTGGTGAGCGGGCCGCACTCGACCGCAAGCGCGTAGGCCGCCAGCAACTGCCCCTGGTCGTAGTGTTCGAGGATCGCTCTCTGCTGGGAGAGGGACGGCCTGTCGGGCTCGGCCGGACGTCCCCTGCCTCGAGCTTGCCGGTCTTTCGAGGGTGGGACGGGGATCACACCCCCGCCGAACAGGGTGGTGGTCATCTCGTCGTTGTCGAGCCTCGCCTCGATGTCAGGTCCGTGTCCAATGATCGCCCCGTCGCGCCGTCCCGCGCAGTGAAGAATGTCTCTCCCACGACAAGTTGACGGCGGCAGTCGAGGCATTTCGCGCCGGGACCCTGGATATTTCCTGGGAGTATCCGATGTCTTTTGCCGCCGTCCGGCGTAGCTTGTCCCCGAACGGGTACGGCGACCGCCCCCTGGCGGTCGCGGAGGAGAGGCCATGTACAGAGCAGGCCGTCGAGCGCTGGCGGGCATCGTTCTCGGGCTGGTCGCGGGGGCGCCCGCGCACGCCACCATCCCGCCGAAGCAGGGGGTCAAGTTCCCCGAGGCCTTCATCGAGAAGAAGCGGAAGGTACCAACCGCCTTCACGTACAGCCGGTCGCTGACCGCCCTGACCATCCGGGCCCAGGCCACCCGGGCCCGGATCGCCGCGGGGCAGATCCCCCGCGAAGCTCCGGAGGCCTCCGGCGCGGCGGTGACGGGCTCGCGCTCGATCCCCGTCCTCATGGCGAAGTTCAGCAACACGAGCGCCGATCCCTACCCGGTCGCCAACCTGCAGAAGGAGCTCTTCGACGGGCCGTGGTCGCCCGGGACGATGACCCAGTACTACAAGGAGATCTCGTACGGGAAGTTCACGGTCACGGGTACCGTCTTCCCCTGGAAGACGCTGGGCCACGACGACGTCTTCTACGAGGGCGGCGCGGGCTGTAACGGGCTCTGCGACACCTCGAAGGTCGGGGAGTTCCTCAAGGACACGCTCGATGCCTACGACGCCACGGTGGACTTCTCGCAGTACGACAACGACGGCCCCGACGGCATCCCGAACTCGGGCGACGACGACGGCTACGTGGACTTCGTCGCCTTCGTGCACCCGGAGGCCGGCGGCGAGTGCGGCACCAGCAACATCTGGTCGCACCGCTGGACGTACAGCGGCTGGACGGGCGGCGACTACACCACCAAGGACGCCCGGAAGGGCGGCGGCTTCATCAAGGTCAACGACTACGTGATCATGCCGGCCTTCGCCTGCGGGGGCACGACCATGATCCAGATCGGCGTCTTCGCGCACGAGTTCGGCCACGCCTTCGGCCTGCCCGACCTCTACGACACGGACGCCTCGAACGGGGACTCGCAGGGCCTCGGCAACTGGTGCCTCATGGCCGCCGGCTCGTGGGGCGGCGACGGCAACAGCCCGGAGCGGCCCACGCACATGTCCGCCTGGAGCAAGGAATTCCTGGGCTGGGTGCAGCCCACCACCGTCACCGCCGACCAGTCGCCGGCCACGTTCCCGAGCGTCGAAGACCACTCGACCGTGCTCAAGATGCCGATCTCGGCCACGCAGTACTACCTGATCGAGAACCGGCAGAAGAAGCTCTTCGACGCCAACCTGCCGACCGGAGGCCTGGCGATCTGGAAGGTGAACCAGACCGTCGTCGACTCGGGCCTCAAGAACAACAGCGTGAACGCGGACGAGACGAACAAGGGTGTCGACCTCGAGGAGGCCGACGGCAAGGCCGACCTCGACAACTCCGTCAACCGCGGCGACGCGGGCGACACCTTCCCCGGCTCGTTTAACAAGCGCTCCTTCGACAACGCGACAAACCCCAAGAGCGTCGGCAAGAACGCCGTCTGCGCGATCGGCGACTCCGGGGACTCCATGACGGCCAACCTGCTCGTTTCCGCGGGGGCCTGCCCCACGAGTGGCGGCGGCAGCTGCAGCAGCCTGCCTGCGCCGCCCGGGTCGGATCGCAGCCTCGATCTGACGATGATCGTTCCCATGTTGCTCGCGCTCTTCGTGGCGTCGCGCCGCAGCGCGCCCGTGCTCGCGACGTCGTTGGCCCGCGCGCGACGGAGGGTGTAAATCGTCGTCTTCGTGGCAGGATGTTTGCAGGTTCTCCTGCCGTGAAGGCGACGATGGACGTACTTCGCGTGCCGATTGCCGCGGGAGCGTTGCTCCTGGGCGGGCCGGCCTTGGCCTGCACGCAGGACAGGCCGCCCGCGACGCCCTCCGACGGGCCGCAGGCCGTCAGCGTCGCGTCCGTCTCGGCCCATCCGGAAGACTACGTGGGCAAGGCGATTCGCGTGACGGGCACGCTCGAAAACCAGGGAAGCAACTACTTCACCGACCTTCGCGTGGTCCTGCGGGACGCCCAGGGAAGCACGATCCGAGTGCGGCCGTGGCTGCCGACCTCGCTGCCCCCCGGCCCGAGCCGCCCCGCCACGAAAGCGCCGGCTACCCTGTCGCAGTTCCTCGGCAAGAAGGTCGAGCTGACCTCGGAGGTCGCGCGCGGCCAGCTCCCGCCCAAGGAGGAGCAGGTCTACTTCCTCCAGGTGAAGTCCGCCCGAGTCCTCGAGTAGGACTCCGCGAAAAAAATCCGCAACAAGGATTCGGCGAAAAAATCCGGCGAAATCGTCGCCCTCGCGACATAGCATGGGGCGAGGGGCAGAGAAGGGGATACCCATGCCCAAAGTGGAGTCGCACGCGCCGGGGAACTTCTGTTGGGTCGAGCTCGGCACCACCGATCAGGGCGGAGCCAAGAAGTTCTACCAATCGCTTTTCGACTGGGGAGCCGACGACCAGCCGATGGGTCCCGGTGAAACCTACACGATGTTCAAGAAGGGCGGCCAGGACGTCGCCGCCGGCTACAAGCTGAGGCCCGACCAGAAAGGCGTGCCGCCGAACTGGCAGGTCTACGTCCGGGTGACGAGCGCCAACGACGCCGCGGCCAAGGCGAAGGAGCTCGGCGGAAAGATCCTGGCCGAGCCCTTCGACGTGTTCGAGGTCGGCCGCATGGCCGTGATTCAGGATCCTACCGGCGCCGTCTTCGCGGTGTGGGAGCCGAAGAAGAACCAGGGCCTCGGCGTGATCGACGAGCCGGGCGCCTTCTGCTGGGCCGAGCTCATGGCCCGGGACCTCCCGCGATCGGCGACCTTCTACAAGTCGCTCTTCGGCTGGGGCAGCAAGGACGATCCGCGCTACACCGAGTGGACGCTCGGCGGCCGCTCGATCGGCGGCATGATCCAGATCCAGAAGGAATGGGGCGACATGCCTCCCCACTGGCTCGTCTACTTCCAGGTCGAGGACTGCGACCGCACGGTCGACAAGGCGAAGAAGATGGGAGCGACGGTGGCCATGGGGCCCCAGGACTTCCCGGGCGTCGGCCGCATGGCACTGCTGAAGGATCCGCAGGGCGCGCACTTCTACGTGATCAAGCTGACCGGCCCGTCCCACTGAGCGCGGGCCGGCTCGGAGGCGGCGTCCCTCTTTGACTGGGGGGCGCCGCCTGACTACCCTTCGCCCACCGCGCGAATCGAATCACACCGCGACGAAGGGAGCGCTCATGAGAGTCCGACCCGGGCCGGCCGTGCTGCTCTGGATTACGATTCTGGCCACCGCCGCGCCCGCGAGGGCCGGCGACATCGCCACCGATGACTTCAAGCGAAGCTTTCCCGTCTACGCCAGCGGCGGAACGGGCTTCACGGGCCCGTGGGCGCAAGGCGGATTCAACGTGGCCGCGGCCGGCTACGCGCTCGAGGATCGCACGCTGTGCTTCCCGAACCGCGCGACGGCCGGCGCCAGCCTTTCCGGCGGAGCCTTCGACGCCATCAACGGCATGCTCCGCAGCCTCGCGCAGCCGATCGGACAGGACGGGACGACGGTCTACGTCAGCTTCCTGCTCGAGCCGCAGGCCCCGCTGGGGGCCGGCATCTACGGCGGCTTCTTCGGGCTGACCCTCAACGGCAGCCTCGGGAGCGACCTGTTCGTCGGCAAGGGCGGCGGGTCGAACGAGTACGTCCTCGAGACGCGCGGCGGCCTGGGACAGGTGTCGAGCGGCGCCCCCACGATCGCGGGGACGACCGCCCTCCTGGTGTTGAAGGTCGAGTTCCAGGCGGGCAACGACACCTTCACGCTGTACGTCAACCCGGTCGCCGGCGATCCGGAGCCGGTGGGAGGCATCCAGAAGGCAGACCTCGACCTCGGTCTCGTTTCCGCCATCGGCATCTATTCGAGCGGCCCCTTCGTCATCGACGAGATCCGGGTCGGGACGACGTACGGCGACGTGTCGAGGGGCACTCGAGCGCGTCGCTGCCGCAGCGCAACCGGCGGATGCTCGTGACCTGGTCGTCCATCCTCCTTCCGCTCGTCCTGGCCGCCGTCGCCCTGGCCGGAGGCCCGGACACCCCCATCCGCGGCTTCTCGGCGCGCGCGAGCGCCGTGGAGCGCGATGTCGAGAAAAGATTCCGGACCATTCCGTCCGCGGACGAGGCTCGCAAGTGGCACCGTCGCTTCACCGCGGTTCCCCACCCCGCGACCTCCAAGGCCAACCACGACCAGGCCCTCGACATCGCCGAGCAGTGGAAGGCGCAGGGCCTCGAGGACGTGGTGGTTCACCGCTACGACGTGCTCTCCTCGAACCCACGCGAGATCCGCGTCGAGATGACGCAGCCGACGCGCTACGTCCCGACGCTGCGCGAGGACGCCTACAAAGAAGACCCGGACACGGCGAACTCGGAAGCGAGCGGGGCTTGGGTCTCGTTCTCCGCGTCCGGCGACGTGACGGCGCCGGTCGTCTACGCGAACAGCGGCAATCCCGCCGACTACGACCGCCTGCGCGAGGCCGGAATCGATCCCCGCGGCAAGATCGTCGTCGTCCGCTACTCGAACCCGTACAGCTATCGCGGCTTCAAGGCGCTCACGGCCGAGCGCGAAGGGGCGGCGGCGATGATCGTCTACTCCGATCCCGCGGAGGACGGCTACAAGCGCGGCGCCGTCTTTCCCGACGGGCCCTGGGGCCCGGACAGCCACGTGCAGCGGGGTGGCATCGCCTACGACTACATCATCCCCGGCGATCCCCTGACGCCCGGCTGGGCCTCGGTGCCCGGCGCGCCGCGGATTGCCGTCGAGGACGCGGTGTCGGTGCCGAAGGTCGTCGCGGTCGCGATGTCGCACCGCGACGTCAAGCCGATCCTCGCCGCGTTAGGCGGTCCGGTCGCGCCGAAGGAGTGGCAAGGCGGGCTCCCGCTGGAGTACCGGCTGGGCGGAGCCGACGCCGTCGTGCACCTCAAGGTCGACATGCAGACGGACGTCCAGCCGAACTACGTGGTCGAGGGACGCTTGAAGGGCAGCGACCGGCCCGACGAGTGGGTCGTCCTCGGCAATCACCACGACGCGTGGGTCTTCGGCGGCGTCGACCCTTCGAGCGGCACCGCGAGCATGATGGAGCTGACGCGCGCCCTCGGGAAGCTCAAGGGCGAAGGCGTCCGGCCGCGCCGCACCCTCGTGTTCTGCAGCTGGGACGGCGAGGAGGTGACGCTCACGGGCTCGACCGAGTGGGGCGAGCAGTTCGCGGACGAGCTGCGCCGGAAGGCGGTCGCGTACCTCAACGTCGATTCCTCCGTGTCCGGCCCTCGCCTCGACGTCACCGCCGTGGGATCTCTCGCTCCTTCGATCGTGGAGCTCGCCAAGGAGCTGCAGGATCCCTCCGGCATCTCCCTCTACGACGCGTGGAGCAAGCCCGCCAACCCGAAGCTGGCGAAGGGCGCGCTTCCCGACGACACGCTCGTGACGAAGGGGATCGGCAGCGGCTCCGACCACACCGTCTTCATCAACTTCCTGGCCCGCCCGGTCGTGGAGCTGTCGTTCGTGGGACCCTACGGTGTCTACCACTCGCTCTACGACGACCACTACTGGATGAGCCGGTTCGGCGATCCGAGCTTCAAGTACCACGCGCTGATGGCCGAGCTGTGGGGCTGCCTGGCTCTCCGTCTCGCCAACGCCGAGATCCTCCCGGTGGACGTCGAGGCCTACGGCGCTGCGATCCGGGACTTCCTGAGAAAGCTCGACATCATCCCAGGTCTGCGAGACGAGCTCGACCCGGGCGATCTCGTCAAGAAGACGCGGGCGCTGCGAACCGCCGGACGACGGCTGAACCAGCGCATCGACGCGGCGCTCGAGAGGGACCAGCCGGACGACGCCACCAGGAACAAGATCAATCGCGCCCTCCTCGACTTCGAGGGCAACTGGGCCGATCCGTCCGGCATTCCTGGACGGCCCTGGTTCAAGCATCTTCTGTATGCGCCTCGCTACACGTACGCCGCCATGACCCTGCCCGCGATCACCGAGGCCGCGGAGGCGAAGGACTGGACGAGAGCGCGCGAGCAGGCGGCCCTCGTGGCCGCAGCCCTCGAAAAGAACACGCGGCTCGCCGAAGACGCCGCGCGACTCCTCGATGCATACGCCCCCGAGGCGGGATCCCTGGAAGCGCAGCTAAGGGAGATCCGCGACAAAGTGGACGGCCGCATGGCCCTCTACGTGGAGAACCTGGCCACGGGAGAGACGGTGGCGATCGACGCCGACTCGTCCTACGAGACGTTCAGCGTCATCAAGGTCCCGATCATGGCCACCGTGCTGCAGCGCGTGAAGGAAGGCAAGCTGCGCCTCGACGAGCGCGTGAGCCTCCGGGCCGACCAGCGCCGCATCCCCTCGGGCGTCCTCTACGCCCTCGACCCCGGCCTCGAGCCCACGGTCCGCGATCTCCTGACGCTCATGACCATCATCAGCGACAACGTCGCCACCGACGCCCTCACCGACCTCGTGGGCCGCGACGCGGTCACGAGCTTCATGGCGAGCCTCGGTCTGCCCAACACGCGGATCCGCTTCTCCGACCTCGACTGGGACCGCCTCTGGCTGTCCACTCTCGATCCGGACTACGCCGCCGCGAGCGGAGACAAGACCGTGCTCTTCCCCTTCGACAAGCACGGCTCGGACAAGACGAGCGAGGCCTTCCGCCACGTCGTCGAGGACACGGGCCTCTTCTTCGGCCGCAGCACGGCCCGCGAGATCGGACGGCTCTTCGCTTCCATGGCCAGGGGTACTCTCGTCTCGAAGCAGGCGAGCGATCTCATGATCTCGATCCTCAAGCGCCAGCAGGTGAACGACCGCTTCCCGCGCTACCTCGGCGACGGCGTCGCGATCGCCCACAAGACGGGCGACGGCCAGCCTTGGGTCGCGAACGACGCGGGGATAGTGTGGGTCAAGGACCAGCCGATCGTCCTCGTGGCGTTCGTCGGCCACCATCGGGGCACGACCGCAGGGGTGCACGAGGCCGAGGCGCGCCTCGCCGCGGCCGTCGTCCATCACTTCGGAGGACAGGTGGATCCCACCGGGCTTGGCCCCGGCGGGGATCGTTAGGGGCCGAAAACCGGACGTCTCCTGGTAGCGGTCCCAGGTCCCCGTCGTGGAGGAGAACTCTCTGAGCAGACGGGCTTTCCGCGGGAAGCCTTCGCTTCGCGCGCGAGGCCTGGAACTTGCACCCACGCCGGCCCGTGGGCGCTGCACGTTCGCCGGTCGACCCGGCTCCGAAACCCGCGGCTCCGAAAGCCTCCCGGCGGAGGCGCACGCCTCTCGACCTCGGGCTCCAAGGGCAGCTTCGCGACCGGATCGTCCGCTTCCTCGAAGACGAGTGCGTCGATCCCGACGAATGGTCCCGGCGGCTCCAGTCCCTCGAGGGCGAAGGCGGGCCGCTCGTCTACTCGATCCTGCTCTTCGTGCTCGCGCGGCTCGATCTTCCGCCCGCGCGCGCGCGGAACTGCTGGGAGCAGGTGCTCGGGGAGTGGCGGACGATCAACCTCCGGCTCGGGGAGGCCGTCGACCTTCGTCTCGCCGTCCTGCAGTACTTCCTGCGCCGCGAGCGGAAGCTGGAGAACCCGGCGATCGTCGAGCTGCGCGTGCTGCACCGCACGGAAGACTCGGCGATCGTGGACGAGCTCACGCGCCTCTACAACTTCCGGCACTTCCAGGAGCGGCTGCGCGAGGAGGTGCGACGGGCCGACCGTTACCAGCGCCCGCTCGCCCTGCTCATGCTCGACGCCGACGACTTCAAGGTCTTCAACGACACCTACGGCCACCTCGCCGGGAACGCGGCGCTCCGCCGGCTGGGGCAGGTCCTGAAGCGCTCGGTCCGCGAGGTGGATTTCGTGGCCCGCTACGGGGGCGAGGAGTTCGCGATCATCGTTCCCGACACGCCGAAGAAGGGGGCGCTGCGCCTCGCCGACAAGGTCCGGGCGGCGGTGGAGAGGGCGCGCATCGGCGGCGGTCTCGAGCGGCGCACCCTCACCGTGAGCGTCGGGCTCGCGTGCTTCCCCGGAGACGCCACCGAGGACACCCAGCTCGTCGAGCGCGCGGACCGCGGGCTCTACATGGCGAAGGGCCTGGGCAAGAACCGGGTCAAGGCCTACAGCGACGAGCGGCGCGAGCACCCGCGGGTCGACGCGCTCGTCCACGGCCGCTTCTCGCGCATGGCCGCGGACAGCCGGCCCCTCGCCACCTGCAACATCAGCGAGGGCGGCCTGCTCTTCACGAACCGCGAGCCCATCCCGGTGGCGACCCTCGTGCACGTGCGCCTGCAGCTTCCCCGGCCGCACGACCCGGTGGAAGGCATCCTGAAAGTCGCCCGCGTCGTGCCCGGCCCGAACGGCCACGAGGTGGGCGCGGTCTTCGTCCACATCACGCGCGCCGACCGGCGCCGCCTGCGTGCCTACCTCGCGGCGGTGAAGGCGAACGAGGCGCCGGGCGGCAGCGCGGTCCTCTCGAGCCCCCCGAGCGCCGTCGGCGAGTAGCGGCTCGGGCCTTCGGCCCCTCGCGCCCGGCGATCCCCATGGCGCCACCAGTTGAAGTGCAATGCAATACAATGGGATTCAGGAGATGGGTGCGCTATGCACGACCAAATCACGATCCGGCTTCCCCAGGACTTGAGTCGAGCCCTGAAGGCTGCGTCTCGTCGGATGCAACGAAAGCCCTCCGAACTCGTGCGTCTCGCGATCCGGGAGTATCTCGGCCCTTCCGTCTCGAAGAAGGATCGTCCCGCGGATCGCGTCCGAGGTCTGATCGGCTCGCTGGAGTCGGGGGTGCCAGACCTCGCCGAGAAGCACAGAGCCTACCTCATCGAGTCGCTCCGTCGTGGCCGGTGAGCTGCTCCTGGACACCGGGGCGCTCGTGTCCCTGCTCGATCGGAGCCAGCGGCGTCATTTGGAATACGCAGTGTTCTTCGCCGAGTGGGAACGAACGGTCGTCAGCACCGAAGCCGTCCTCACCGAAGCAACGCATCTCCTGGGAAGGCTCGAGCGAGGACGCCAAGCCTGCGTGGACTTCTTCCTGTCTGGTGGCGCCGTTCTCGTCCCGGCGACGCGGAGCTCACTACGTCGGGCGCGTGATCTCGTTACCCAGTACGCGGACCTTCCGATGGACTATGCGGACGCAACCCTTGTCGTGCTGGCCGAAGAGCTGGGGACGAACCTCGTCTTCACGACCGACCGGAGGGATTTCGGCGTGTATCGGATCAAGCGTAATCGGCGGTTCCAGATCCTCCCGGACTAGGGCGAAACTCGAGCCCCAATCTTCAATTTCCAGGTCGGCTGCTGGAACCGGACTATAGTGAAGTCCCTGACCAGACCTGGAGACGAACCATGCACAAGACGAGAGCAGTGGCGTGCCTTGCGGCAACGCTCGTCGGCCTCGCGTTCGTGCCGGCCGTCGTCGCGCAGGACCTGCCCGCCCGCTGGGACGAGCTGACGGCCGGCGACTGGCCCAAGGCCATCGAGCGCTCGGCCGCGACCTGCATCCTGCCCATCGGCATCCTCGAGAAGCACGGGCCCCACGCCCCCATCGGGTCGGACCTCATCCACGTGCGCGAGTGGTCGGCCCGGGCCACGAAGCGGGAGTACGCCGTCGTCTTCCCGGACTACTTCTACGGGCAGATCTACGAGGCGCGCCACCAGCCGGGGACCTTCGCGCTGCCGCCGACGCTCGTCCTCGAGCTGCTCCAGGCCACCTGCAACGAGATCGGCCGCAACGGCTTCAAGAAGATCGTGATCGTCAACGGCCACGGCGGAAACCCGAACCTGCTGCGATACTTCGTGCAGTCGCAGCTCGCCGAGCGCCACGACTACGTCGTGTACTTCTTCGACCCCGCCCCCGACCCCGCGGTGGACGAGCAGGTCAAGAAGCTCCGAAAGTCCGACCCCGCGGGCGACAACCACGCGGGCGAGCGCGAGACCTCGACCCTCCTCTACCTGCGCCCCGACCTCGTGAAAATGGACCACGCGAAGGACGAGTCGGGCGCCAACCAGAAGCGGCTGGTCCTGCCGGACCTCTACACCGCGATCTGGTGGTATGCCGGCTACCCGAACCACTACGCGGGCGAGGGCGACAAAGCCACAGCCGAGCTCGGTCGCGTGCTGACCGAGAGCCGGATCGACGCGCTCGTGCGCGCTCTCAAGACGGTGAAGGCCGACCCGTCCGCTCCCGCGCTCCAGAAGGAGTTCTTCGACCGGGTCAAGCCGTAGGCCGGCGCGCGACCGCCGCCACGCCCGCCTCCAAGCTGCTACGATTCACTCCGTGACAGCATCGAGATCTCGGCTCGGTCGCGCCGTCCTGTGGGGCCTGTTGATCCTCCTGGGGGTCTGGCCGATCGCCGAGTGCGGATCGACCGAGCCCCCAGCGGCCGTTCCCTCGCCGACACCCACGACCTGGACGCTCGTCTGGAGCGACGAGTTCGACGGGGCGGCGGGCTCGAGCGTCGACCGCAGCCGCTGGACGTTCGACATCGGAGGCGGCGGCTGGGGCAACCAGGAGCTCGAGACGTACACCGACCGGACCGCCAACGCCTCCCTCGACGGCAGCGGCAACCTGGTTATCGTCGCCAATCGCGAGACGCTCACGGGTCCGGACGGCATCACGCGCCCCTACACGTCGGCGCGCCTGAAGACGGAGGGGCTCTTCACTCACGGCTACGGACGCTTCGAGAGCCGGATGCAGATCCCGTACGGCCAGGGCCTCTGGCCCGCGTTCTGGATGCTCGGCGCCGACATCTCGACGGTCGGCTGGCCCGCGTGCGGCGAGATCGACATCATGGAGAACATCGGCATCGAGCCGGGGACCGTGCACGGCAGCCTGCACGCGCCCCGCGGCGCGGAGGTCGGGAGCACCACCGGATCGTTCGCCCTTCCCGCCGGGCAGCGCTTCGCCGACGGCTTTCACGTCTTCGCCGTCGAGTGGGAGCCGAGCCAGGTCCGCTTCTACGTCGACGACACGCTCTACCTGACGCGGACAGGAGCCGATCTGCCCGCCGGGACGCGCTGGGTCTTCGACCACCCCTTCTTCGTCATCCTGAACGTCGCCGTCGGCGGAACGTGGCCGGGCTCTCCCGATGCCACGACGACCTTCCCGCAGCGGATGCGCGTCGACTACGTGCGCGTCTATTCGCGCTAGCCGTCGTGCGCCTCGGCGCAGTCGTCCTGACCGCGCTCTGTCTGGCCGCCCAGGCCGCCGCCGAGCAGGTCACGGTCCAATCTGTGCACGTCC
>JBKPBQ010000247.1:0-8710 GCA_046726955.1 Acidobacteriota bacterium | reverse complement strand
CGGAAGACGCAGACGGTGGGGATCGCCCCCACCGACGTGATCCAGTCGATCGCCCGGATCGAGGATTCCGCGGGCTCAAGCCCCGCGATGATCTCGCCGTTCGTGACCCAGGGCTCGTGGCGCGGCCCCTTGCGGCCGAGCGCCGCGCAGTAGCGCACGGCTTCCAGGTAGTAGTCGAGGCCGTACTCGGCGTCCTTGCCCGGACAGATCTCGCGGAACCGCGCGCGGTCGAAGATCTCGAAGCAGAACGACACGCGATTGAGGCCCATCTCGCGGAGCCGGTCGTAGCGCGTCAGGTCCCGATGGGGCGGGGTCTGGAACCCGACGAGCAGCCCCAGCTCCTTCTTGATGCGCACGAGGTAGGGCTCGAGGATGTCCAGGTAGGTGTCGCCATCGTAGTGGCCGGTGTTGAAGTCCACGTAGGTGATCCCCGACTCGTCCCGCGCGCGCCGAACGACCTCCATGACCTCGGAGACGGACTTCTCGTCGGCGTCGTCCACTCCGAGGTTCAAGCCGACTGAGCAGAACTTGCAGTTGACCTTCTGCGGCTTGGCCGTCCAGTACTCGCACACCTTGGCCTGGTAGATGCCGAGGTAGGTTCCCTGCAGCGTGCCGATCCGGGTCATCGGCTTGCCCGAGGTCGTCTGAGCGTCGTACCACTGCGGGCGGGGCGAGAGCCGCACCCTGGCGACGTCCGTGCCGTCGTATCGGATGCAGTACCCGCCGGTCGTCCGATGGACGACATAGGGCGATTGGGCCGCGAAGGGCTCGGTGACCGGGACGTTGGTCCAGAGGTTCCCCGGCAGCACGAGCTCGAGGCCGCTGCCGAGGCCGGCGCGCGTACGCATGATCTTGCGCCCGCCGTCACCTTCGACGTAGCAGGACTCGTCGAGGCGAGCGCCCCGGCAGTACAGATCGAGCTTCAGGAGCGCGGGGTTGCGGGCCAGGGCGCTGGCGGGAATGGGATCCCCAATGTGCATCCTCATTTATTGGTCGGAAACCGCCCGGCGGGTATGACGGCCGTCAGGTGCGCGAAACTGCCGGCGAATATTGAGCTTGCCGGCGGCTTGCCCTACCGGCGAACGGCTGCTCCCTGGCTCGTGGGTGCTCCTTCCCCGGCGGCCGCCTCCAGCGCCCAGAGAAGGATGGCCGACGCCGTGCCGTCCATCGTGGGCTCGTTCGTCGAGTAGTCGCCCACGTCGTCGTGGTAGACGGCCCGCGGATCCTGGAACGCGGCGAGCGGATCCGGCTCGCGGATGGTGACGCCCTTCAGGCTCCGGAAGATCGCCTCGCGCACCGGACCGTCCACGAGGCCGCCTCGGACCGCGCGCTTCGTGAGCTGCGTCGTCATGAGGTGGACGTCGCGCGGGAAGACGCCCCCCTCGGGGACGCCGGTGATCATGGACGTCCCCCAGGGATTGCGGCCGAGGAGCCAATCCCGCTGCGCGGCCGCGAAGCCTCGGTATCGACCGTCTCCGGTCATCCGCTCGTAGAGACGGCACTGCGTGACGAGCGCGACCACGAGGTTGTTCGAGCACCAGATGAAGGGCACGCCGATACCGAACGGATTCCCGGACCCCGCCCGCCGGCAGGCCTCGATCCCCTCTCGGTAGTAACCGGCGAGCCTGCGGCCATACGCGGGCTCCACGAGCCCGTGCAGCGCGAAGTGACCGGCGTTCAGGAACGGATAGAACTGGTAGTGCCCGGCGGTCTCGCGGCCCATCCACGACGTCGCGCCGATCGCCTCGGCGTACCGTCGCGCGTCGCGGAGGTAGGCCGGCTCCCCCGTCGCCCGGAAGAGCTCCGCGGCGCCCCACTCCATGTCGTCGGCCCACGTCGACTCGCCGTAGCGGTAGGGCGCGCCGTACGAGTTGCCCTGCTGCACGCCCTCCCGCGCTTTCCCGAGCCGGTAGACCTCGACGCCTGCGCGCAGGCACCGGCGGGCAAACGGCGCGTGGGCGGGGTCGCTCTTCCAGACCCTGTACGCGAGGGCCATGGCCGCCGCGTAGCGGCCGGCGAGGTTGGCGACGCCCGTGGACTCGCTCTTGTACTCCCTCAATCCCTGGGGGCTTCCGTCGGCGAAGTAGACGACGCGGTAGCCGCCGGGTCCCCAGCCGTAGTCCGTCGTCTCGTCTTGCGGAAGCCGCCAGCCCGAGTGATCCCGGTCGTCCGCGACCTGGTGGAACAGCTCCTTCTTGGAAGGGTGGAGCCGGAGCATCCACTCGAGCCCCCAGCGCGCCTCGTCGAGCACGTCCGGGACGCCGTTCGCGCCCGGCTGGCCGAGAGCGTTCACGCGATCCGCGAAGACGGCGGGGGCGATCGTGTACGCGACGAGGAGCTGCGCGGTGGCCGTGCTGGAGGTGAGCAGGTACTTCAGCAGGTCGCCCGCGTCGTGCCAGCCGCCGCGGGCATCGACGTATCGGCCCTCGGGAGGCGGTCCGTACGCCGTGCGGCCGTCGAACGGATGACACACGGCGTCCAGCCACGGGTTGTACCCGCAGCGCTGCTGGCGCATGTACTCGAGCAGGACGTCGGGCAGGTCCCGTCCCGCGCTGTCGTCGACGACGAGCTCCCGCGAGGGCACCTCGCCCACGACCAAGACGTAGCGGCCCGGCCGGCGCACCGCCGTGAAGTCCAGCTCCGCATGGTGAGTGAAAGAAGCCCACGAGCCGGGCACCGGCTGCGCCGCCCCCTCGAGCACGATGCGATCGCCAGCCACCTCGCGCACGGCGAATCGGTCGGGCAGCGGCGATCGGGAGAACGCGAGGGCGACCTTGGCGTCGCCCGGCCGATAGCCGAGCTGGCTGACCCGGACCTCGATCGATGGCGTCGGCGAGCCCGGAGGCGGGGGCGGTGACTGCGATCGCGCCCCCGACGCGACGACCGCCGCGGCTGCACCGAACAGCAAGACGCGGGCGCGGCCTCGCGAGCGTTCCACCGACGTGAGTATGGAGTGCCCGGTCGGCGAGGGAAAGAGCGCCGCGCGCCGCGGCGTCTTCCGGAAGGCGCTATCCCGCGATCCGGACCCCCTGCGAGGCGTAGACCATGTCGCGGACGCGGCCGGTCATGCGCTCCTCGATCTTGTCGCGATCGGCGAAGAGGGTCCAGACGTCCTGCGCGTCGTCGGCCCCTGCCGTAGTCCCCTTGGCGTTCAGTGCCCGCACCCAGCGCGTGCGCTCCGTCGGAGACGGATGGCTGTCGTACACCGACGGTGGGCGGTGAAGCGCCTCGGTCACGGCCTTCAGGATCTGCTCCTCCGGCACGGGCGTGGTGAGCGCGTGCTGGTACAGGTTCACGAGCGCGGTCTGCGTGCGCAGGGTCTCGCCGAGGGTCGCGCCCGCCCGGGCCTCGAAGCGGACGCTCTGCTCGATGACGTGGCGAAGGCCCGTCTCAAACGCCTTCGAGCCGTACGTGAACGCGGCCCACCGGTCGGCCAGGATCTCCTGCAGACGAGAGGCGCCCTGGGAGATCCGCATGAAGACGCGGAAGAAGACGTTCAGGAAGATCCAGGCCGGGTTGTACCAGTGAGCCGTCCCGCTCTCCGCGAGCCCCTTGGCCATGGTGAAGAGCGAACGACGCACGCCCAGCGCGAGACCGCCGCCCGCCGTATCCCGGTTCGAGAAGTGGCCGTACTCGTGGGCGATCACGGCCTTGAACGGCCCGATCTTCAGCCCCTCGAGGACACCCACGCCCAGGATGAGGCAGCGCTCCGCGGAGCCGCGAAGCTGGCGCCACATCCCACCGCGCTCCATCACCGCGACCTCGGTCCCGGGCGTGAGATAGACGTTCTCGACGGGCCGGGTCCCCAGCCTCCGCGCCACCTCGACGAGCAGCGCGCGCAGCCGCGGCTGCGTGCGAAGGTCGAGAGGCTCGCCCGGGTCTTCGTCCTTCGCCCGCACGAAGAGGCTCTTCAGGATCGACCACAGCGTCGCGAACGTCACGATCACGACGATGGCCACGAGCTTGATCGGGACGTGGCCGATCGCGAAGCACGCGTAGACGATCCCGCCTCCCGCCACGAGAACGACGAGGGCGAGGATCGGCATCGACACGTAGTAGTAGGCGCAGGACAGCCAGAGCACGACGGCGTAGGCTCGTCGCACGAGCGCGGGCGCACCCTGCGCCCGTCCACTGGCTTCCGTGGGCATTGCCTCGGCGGCATGGAGCACGGCGCGGCTCAGGAGCGCGCCGCAGCCGAAGAGCAGCAGGAGGGCCCCCACCCAGGCGCCGAGAGCGCGAAGGAGCAGCGATCCCAGGCCGTACGTCGCCGGGCGCGCCTCCCGGATGGCGGCGCGCATCCCTTGATACTCGGCATCCGGCATGCCGAGCTCGTGCGCTCGCGTGAGCTGATGCTCCGCGTCGTCGAAGCGCCCCTCCTCGGCGGCGAGGATGGCCGCGAACTCGTGGGTGGCGGCTTCGTCGTCGGCGATTTGCAGGAGCCGTTCGACTCCCTGCTTGAGCGGGCTGGTGTCCTGGCCCCGCAGGGCGATCTGGCACAACCCGGCGTTCGCGAAGAAGTCGTCGGGCGCCTTCTGGACGGCCTGCTGTGCGAGACGGAGCGCCTCCGCCACTTCGTCCGCCGTCGGCTTCGAGCCATTCACTTCGCGCGCGAGGGCGAGCGCGAGCCCCGTCAGGTTCTCGGCGGAAGCGTCGGCGGCGAGCGCCGCCCGCCCGAGCGCGATCGCCTGCTGCCGATGGCCGAGGGCCAGCTCCTCCCCCGCCTGCCGCCGCAGCGCGTGGACGAAGCGCGGCACCATCTTGTAGACGAGGCCGTACAGACGAGACGCGTTCGCGTGGTCGTCACGCTCGCGGGCGGCGTTCGCTTCGGCGAAGAGCCGCGCGGCTTCCGCGCTCTCCACCTGGAGCTGGGCGGCGATCTGCTGATCGAAGGCGTCGCGGGCCCGGCTTGCGGTCGCGCCCGCCGGAGACGCGAGGAGAAGGGTGGTCCCGGCGACGAGGGCGAGGAACGAGAGGGAACGATTCACCGCATGCCTCCACACCGCCCGGCCGCCCCGAAGGCGCCGTCGGCACATAGCTATCGTGTAGAGATAGCTCGACAATCGTCGTCCGCTTCCGCCCTGCCAACTGTGACGTCGATCACAAGGCCAATCTAGAATGCCTTCACTCCCCGATGCGCCTCCTGGAACCCGCTGAAGACGGCTCCCCCGCGAGCTTCGGACACGTCGCCTGGCTCTTCCTGCGGCTCCTCGGCCTCGCCTATCTCTTCGCCTTCCTCTCCCTGGAGCGTGAGCAGGAAGGGCTCTTCGGACCCGATGGTCTCGTCCCCGCGGGGACCTTCGTCCTCCGGGCGTACTCGTACCTCGGCGGCGAGGTCTACCGGCACCTCCCTTCGATCTTCTTTCTGCCGTTCGTCGGAGCGGGGCGCGTGGCGCTGCACGGCGCCGCGCTCGTGGGTGCCGTCGCCGCGGGCCTCGTCGTCCTCGGCTTCCGGCCGCGGCCGCTCCTCGTGCTGCTGTGGGCGCTCTATCTCTCCTTCATGTCCATCGGCCAGGTCTTCCTCGGCTACCAGTGGGACAGCCTGTTGGTGGAGACGGGCCTTCTCTCGATCCTCGTCGCGCCCGGAGGGGCGCGGCCCCGAGCCGGACACGAATCGGAGCCGGCGATCGCCGGCGTCTGGCTGCTCCGGATCCTGCTCTTCCGCCTGATGCTCAGCTCCGGGCTCGTGAAGCTGCTCTCCGGCGACCCGACGTGGCGGAACTTCACCGCCCTCACGTTCCACTACGAGACCCAGCCGCTCCCCACGTGGATCGGCTATTTCGCCCATCAGCTTCCCCTGGCCTTCCAGAAACTCTCGTGCGCGCTGATGTTCGCGGTGGAGATCGTCGCGCCCCTCTTCGTCTTCGCTGGCCGCCGTCTGCGCCTCCTGTCGGCAGCCGCGATGACGGGCCTCCAGGCCCTGATCGCGGCGACCGGCAACTACTGCTTCTTCAACGTGCTCACGGTCGCGCTCTGCCTCACCGCGCTCGACGACGGCCAGCTCCCGGCGGCGCTGCGGCGGCGCCTGCCCGCCTCGCGTGACGGCCGCCGTCCGACGGCACTCGAGGGTTGGAGGCTCGCGCCCGCGGCCCTCGTCCTGTCCGTCGCCGCCGTGGTGAGGCTGACCTCGACCGTCGGCCTCGGCGCTCTCTGGCCGGAGCCGCTCGTGACCGGTGTGACCGCCGTCGAGCCGTTCGGCGTCGCGTATCCGTACGGGCTCTTCGCCGTCATGACGACGTCCCGGCACGAGATCGAGGTAGAAGGAAGCCGCGACGGGTCGGAGTGGCGCGCCTATGCGTTCCGCTGGAAGCCCGGGGACGTGCGCCGGCGGCCTGGCTTCGTCGCCCCGTTCCAGCCGCGCCTCGACTGGCAGATGTGGTTCGCCGCCCTCGAGACCTGCGACGAGAACCCGTGGCTGTCGCGGCTCTTCGTCGGTCTCGTGAACGACGAGCCGGCGATACTCGCTCTCCTCGAGGACGATCCTTTCGGCCCGAGCCCGCCCCGCGCCATGCGCGCGGTCGTCTACGACTACCGCTTCACCGATGTCGCGACGCTTCGGCAGACCGGAGCCTGGTGGCGGCGCCGGCGGCTCGGCCTGTATTGTCCGACCGTGTGGGCGGCCCCGCCGGAACCGTCAGCGCGGGGGGGCGAGGGCGGCGAAGCTGTCCGCACCGCCGGCGCGCCGGCGGTCGAGCGACGGACAGTCCACGCGGTAGAGGCCGAAGCGCGGCTCGAAGCCCTGCGCCCACTCGAAGTTGTCCATGAGCGACCAGCGGCTAGCCTCCCCGACCCATTGCGCCTTTGAGCGCGTTTTGGTCCTGTGGGGCCATGTTGCCACCACGCGGGTGGCTAGCCTTTTCATCTCATCTATCGGTTATCGGTAATCGGTCCGAGCGCACGAGAGGCGTAAGCGGTTACCCCGCGCGTAAGAGCGAGGGGTTGGCGCGCGTATGCCAAGCGAGTCGTGTCGCGCTCGTCCTCTTCGTCGCGCCAGAGGGAGCAGTGAAGCTCCGGCCGGCCGACACGGCGCGGACGCTGTGCAGCTGATTTCGATTGAAGTGTATCGAGGCAGCTCGGCCGGACAGCGCGGATGAGGTCTTCAGGCCAACGGCGCAGGGCCGTGCCATCCCGTATCCATTCGGCAACGATTCCCGCGTGGTCCGACCCTTGCTAGGACACGGTTACGATTCGAAGGGGCATCGATCTGGAGGATCGGGCAGTGATGACGTCAGAAAGCCTGTTCTCGTTCGACCGCTTCCAGCTCGACCTCTCGACCGGGCGCCTCAACGGGCCGGCCGGCCCGATTCCTCTCACCCCGAAGGCGCTGGCCGTCCTCGAGTACCTCACCGCGCGACCAGGCCGCCTGATCGGCAAGGACGAGCTGCTCGCCGCGATCTGGCCGGGGGTGTTCCTCGGCGAAGGCGCTCTCAAGGTGTGCGTAAGCGAGATCCGGCGCGCGCTCGGCGACGAAGCACGGAGGCCGCGCATCATCGAAACCGCCCACCGGCGTGGCTACCGTTTTATCGCAGAAGTCGTCGCCGCCTCTCCGAGGCCCGCACCGCCCGTCGACCTGCTTTCGACAAGCGCGCTTCGGCCCCGGACCCTCTATGCACGCAGCGGCGGCGTCAACATCGCCTATCAGGTGCTCGGGAGCGCCCCGATGGATCTCGTGTTCGCGATGGGCTGGGTCTCCCATATCGAGTACGTCTGGAGCGAGCCGTCGTTCGCGCGCTTCCTTCGGCGTCTGGCCGGGTTCTCCCGGCTCATCCTGCTGGACAAGCGCGGCAGTGGCCTGTCCGACCGGACCGCCGGCCCGCCCACCCTGGAAGAACGCGTGGAGGACGTCAGGGCCGTGCTGGACGCGCTCGGCACGCGGCGGGCGGCGCTCGTCGGCGTCGGCGAGGAGGCGCCGGTGTGCAGCGCGTTCGCGGCCCGTCATCCGGAGCGGACCGAAGCGCTCGTCATGATCGGCGCGTACGCGCGGCGCCCGGCCGCGGCCGATTATCCGTGGGCGCCCACGAACGACGAGCGTGAGGCGTTCTGCCGCGAGATCCTGGATCGCTGGGGCGGCCCGCTCGGCATCGAAAGCCGCGCGCCGAGCGTGGCCGCCGATCCGGCGTTTCGCGAGTGGTGGGCGGCCCACCTGCGCGCGGGAGCGAGCCCGGCGTCGGCGGTCGCGCTCACCCGCATGGACGCGCAGATCGACGTCCGACCGGTGCTGCCGACGATCCGGGTCCCGATGCTCTTGTTGCACAGGACGGGCGATCGCTTCGTGCGCGTCGAGGAGGGCCGCTATGCGGCGAGCCTCGTTCCCGGCGCCCGTTTCGTGGAGCTTCCCGGAGACGATCACCTGCCATTCGTCGGCGACCCGAACGCGCTCCTCGACGAGATCGAGCGCTTCCTGACCCTCGAGCGGGCGCGCGCCGAGTCGAGCCGGGTCTTCGCCACGATCCTGTGCGCCACCCTCAGCGGAGCGCGGGGCGGCGGAGCGACGGCTTCCGAGATCGCTCGCCTTCAGGCGCTGGTCGCCGCCCAGACGCGGCGATTCCGGGGGCGCGATCTGCCCCGGGCGGGGGACGGCGCCTTGTCGGCCTTCGACGGCACGGCCCGAGCCATCCGCTGCGGACGCTCCATTGTCGACGAAGCGCAGCACCTGGGCTTGCCCCTCGGGATCGGGCTGCACACCGGAGAATGGGACAGACGCCAGGCCAGA
>JBKPBQ010000246.1:0-4918 GCA_046726955.1 Acidobacteriota bacterium | reverse complement strand
CTTGTGGGAGATGCTGACGGGCGACCGGCTCTTCTCCGGGGAAGGCGTGACGGACGTGATCGCGGCGGTGCTCACGAAGGAGCCCGATCTCGACGCCCTTCCCAAGGGAACGCCTCCCGCGCTCCGCCGTCTGCTCTCGCGATGCCTCCGCAAGGACCCGCGCACGCGCCTGCCCGACATCGGAGCGGCGCGCATCGAGCTGCAGGACCTGATCGACGGCGCCTCGACCGAGGCCGCGGCGCCGCAGGGCGAGCTCGACGAGGCTGCGCGGCGCCGGCGAGCCCGCGAGCGCGCAGCGTGGCTGGCCGTCACCCTGGCCCTCGCCGGTCTCTTGGCATTCTTCGTCCATCGACAGCTCACGGAACCCGACGAGGCCCGGCTGCCCGTCCACTTCGCGTTCGACGCGCCCGAGAAGCTGAGCTTCTCGGATTTCGACCCGGTAGCGCTGTCGCCGGACGGCCGCCACGTCGCGTTTGCCACGTCCTCGCCCGAGGGAGGCCGGATGTGGATTCGCTCCCTGGACGCACCCGACTCTCGAGTGCTTCCCGGAACGTCGGGTTCACTGGGAGGACAGTTCTGGTCCCCCGACAGCGCGTGGATCGCGTTTCCCGTCAAGGGAGAGCTCCGCAAGCTCGCCATCACGGGCGGGACCGTCCAGCGAATCTGCGCTTTCCCGAGGGAGGGCTTCAACAAGGGGACCTGGAATCGGCAGGGCACGATCGTCTTCAGCAGCGGCGGGCCCCACGGTCGACTCTATTCGGTGCCGGACAGGGGCGGCGAGGCCAAGCCCTTGACCGCCCCCGACGCCTCCAGGGAGGAGCTCTTCCACCACTTCGCCCAGTTCCTGCCCGACGACCGGCACTTCCTGTTCCGGGTCGCGAGCTTCAAGGAAGAGAACGGGGGCCTCTTCGTGGCCTCGCTCGATGCGCCCGGCGAGCGACGTCGGATCCGGCCAGAAGGCGTCTACTTCCAGTTCGTCGCGCCCGACTACCTGCTCTTCCTCCAGAGCGGCACGCTCCTGGCCCAGCGCTTCGACGCGGAGAAGCTCGTGACGACAGGAGACCCGGTTGCCATCGCGTCGTCCGTGGATTCCTTCGCCCCGGGCTGGGGCTCGTTCTCGGCCTCGGCTACGGGCCGCGTGGCCTGGTTGTCCAGCCGGGGGAACGAGGTCCAGCTCGATTGGGTGAACCGGGCCGGCCGCCGCATCGGATCGCTCGGTGATCCGGCGAGCTACGGACAGATCGTCCTCTCGCCGGACGGCAGACGAGTGATCGCGGAGATCGTCGATGCCGACGGTCGGTACGACCTCTGGACGCTCGACGTGGCCCGCGGCGTGCGCAGCCGCCTCACCTCCGATCGTGGCAACGACAAAGACCCCGTGTGGTCGCCCGACGGCCGCGAGATCATCTTCTCCTCCGAGGCGCGCGGCGACCAGGACATCCTCCGCAAGGGCGTGCAGAGCCTCGAGCCGCCCGCGCCTCTCCCGCGCGGGATCGGGCAGACCGTGGGGGAGCGCGACATCGCGAAGGAGTGGGTCCGCGAGGGGAATACCGTGCTCTACCTGACGCTGGGCGCGGAGCGCACCCTCTGGGCCGCCTCTCTCGACGGATCCCAGCCGCCGGAGGCGATCTTGAAGGGCTTCGGGGTCGATCAGCCCCACGTCTCTCCCGACGGTCACTGGCTCGCCTACATCTCCACGGAATCCGGACGCCTCGAGGTCTACGTCCAGCCGTTTCGCCGGCAAGGCGAGAGGCTGCGCGTTTCCGCCAACGGCGGCGGCCAGCCCCGATGGCGCGGCGACGGGAAGGAGCTCTTCTACCTCGGCCTCGACGGGTCTTTGATGGGAGTGACGGTCGGAAGCGGAACGACGGCGCTCACGCTCGGGATGCCCCAGGTCCTCGTCCCCGCGGCGACCTTCGGGGCCGTCCTGCAGGGCCCGGAGTACAGCGACTACGCGGTGAGCGCCGACGGCCAGCGCTTCCTGGTGAAGAGGCCCGTCGACGGGAGCGAGAAGCCGCAGATCCACGTCCTCCTCGACTGGCCGTCGCTCGTCCGCGCGAGGTCGTCCGCCGCGCGCTGAGCTTCTTGACGCTCACCACGTCCGCGGCGTAGTGTCCCGATTTGTATGATGAATTGCCCTCGCCGGCTCGCGATCGTGCTGACCGTCGGCGCCGTCCTCACGCCTCTCTCGCTTCGAGCGCAGGCGCTCCAGACGTCCCGAAAGCCTGCTCGCGACTATCCCGTGCAGCCGGTGCCCTTCACCGCGGTGCACTTCAACGACGCTTTCTGGCGTCCGCGGATCGAGACGAACCGTACGGTGACGATCCCCTTCGCGTTCAAGATGTGCGAGGAATCGAAGCGCGTCTACAACTTCGAGCGAGCGGGCGCGGTGCTGCGGGGCGAGAAGGTGGAGGACAAGTCGCCTCCCGGCTACCCCTTCGACGACACCGATCCCTACAAGGTGATCGAGGGCGCCGCCTACACGCTCGCCGTCCAGCCCGACCCGAAGCTCGAGTCCTACGTCAACGACCTCATCGGGAAGATCGCGGCCGCCCAGGAGAAGGACGGCTACCTCTACACCACGCGCACGATCGATCCCGAGCACCCGCACCGCTGGGCGGGGACGGAGCGTTGGTCGCGCGAGAAGGTGGACAGCCACGAGCTGTACAACCTCGGCCACCTCTACGAAGCGGCGGTCGCCTACTACCAGGCCACGGGCAACCGGTCGCTCCTCGACGTGGCGCTGCGCACGGCCGACCTCCTCGACCGCACGTTCGGTCCCGGCAAGCGGTCGATCTGGCCCGGACACCAGATCACGGAGATGGGCCTCGTCAAGCTCTACCGCGTCACCGGGGACGAGCGGTACCTGGCGCTCGCGAAGTTCCTGCTCGACCAGCGCGGTCCCGACGGCACCGAAGGCGCCGGTCGCAAGTACAACCAGTCGTGGGTGGGTGTGGTCGACCAGGGCGAGGCCGTCGGCCACGCCGTGCGCGCGACGTACATGTACTCGGGGATGGCGGACGTGGCCGCGCTCACGGGCGACCAGGCCTACGTGAACGCCATGGACCGCATCTGGAACAACGTCGTCGGGCGGAAGCTCTACCTCACCGGCGGCATCGGCTCCACGAGCTCGGGAGAGGCGTTCGGGCCGGACTACGACCTGCCCAACCTGAGCGCCTACAACGAGACGTGCGCGGCCATCGGCAACGACTACTGGAACCAGCGTCTCTTCCTGCTGCACGGCGACGCGAAGTACGTCGACGTCCTGGAGCGGACGCTCTACAACGGGCTTCTGTCCGGCGTCTCGCTCGACGGAAAGGCGTTCTTCTACCCGAACCCGCTGGAGTCCGCCGGCCAGTACCAGCGGAGCCCCTGGTTCGGCGTCGCCTGTTGCCCCGGCAACATGACGCGCTTCCTCGCCTCCGTCCCGGGCTACGTCTACGCCCATCAGGGGAACACCCTCTACGTCAATCTCTTCGTGGCGAGCACGGCCGACGTGGACATGGGCGGGAACCGCAAGGTGAAGCTCGTCCAGGAGACGCGCTACCCGTGGGACGGCGCCGTCCGCATCGCCGTGAGCCCCAGCCAGGAAGGACCGTTCGTGCTGAACGTCCGCGTGCCCGGCTGGGCGCGCGGCGAGGTGCTGCCGAGCGACCTCTACCGCTTCGCGGACACGTCCGACGAGAAGGTGTCGCTCAGCGTCAACGGAAAGCCCGTGGCCTTCACGCTGGACAAGGGCTACGCGCGGCTCGAACGGACGTGGAAGACGGGCGACGTCGTCGAGCTGGGCCTGCCGATGCCGATCCGGCGCGTGGCCGCCGGTCCTTCAGTCGACGCCGACATGGGGCGCATCGCCCTGCAGCGCGGTCCTCTCGTGTACGCGGCGGAGTGGGTGGACAACCCCGGCGGCCGCGTCCGCAACCTGCTGCTGAAGGACGACACCAAGCTCGCCACCGCGTTCCGGCCGGACCTCCTGAACGGCGTTCAGGTGATAACAGGCAAAGCCGTCGCCCTCGCCTACGACGCGACGGGCAAGGTTGCGCGCCAGGAGCAGGACTTCACGGCGATTCCGTATTACGCCTGGGCCAACCGCGGAGCGGGGGAGATGCTCGTGTGGTTTCCCGACCAGGAGACGAGCGCGCGGCCGCAGCCCCTGCCGACGCTCGCCTCGCAGGCCAAGGTGAACTCGTCGAAGGCCGGCCACAACCCCTCCGCGGTCAACGACCAGAGCGAGCCCCGCAGCTCTCACGACGGCATGAGCGGGTTCTTCCACTGGTGGCCCGAGAAGGGCTCGACGGAGTGGGTGGAGTACGCGTTCGAGAAGCCGAGCCAGGTGTCGCAGGTCGAGGTCTACTGGCTCGACGACACGGGCAGCGGCGAGTGCCGAGTCCCGGTGTCGTGGCGCGTCCTCTACAAGGACGGCGAGGAGTGGAAGCCCGTCGAAGGCGCCGGGTCCTACGGCGTCGAGAAGGACCGGTACAACAAGGTCGCCTTCAAACCGGTGACGACGAGCGGCCTCCGCCTGGAGGTCGTCCTCCCGAAGGAGTGGTCGGCTGGCATCCAGGAGTGGAAGGTGCAATGAAGCCGAGCCTGCGGCGCGACGGCGAAGGAGGACCACCGTGCTCGCTCCCCTGAAGCAATCCGAAGTCTGGCTGGTCACGGGCAGCCAGCACCTGTACGGACCGGAGACGCTCCGCCAGGTGGCCGACCACTCGCGCACGATCGCGGAGGCGCTCGATCGGTCGCCGCGCATCCCCTGCCGGGTGGTCTTCAAGCCGGTGGTGAAGACGCCGGAAGAAGTCGCGGGTCTGCTCGGAGAGGCGAACGCGTCGCCGGCGTGCGTGGGAATCGTCCTCTGGATGCACACCTTCTCGCCGGCCAAGATGTGGATCGCCGGGCTCCAGGCGCTGCGCAAGCC
>JBKPBQ010000245.1:0-4617 GCA_046726955.1 Acidobacteriota bacterium | reverse complement strand
GTCCTGGGCGGCGGTGAAGACGGGCGCGAAGGGCGCCGGGACCTTGACCGTGCGTAGAGGACCGCTCGTTCCCGGCGTCTTTGCCTTCGCCTTGCCGGTCTCGGACACGGGTACGAGGAGGATAGCGCAGCGTCCTCCGCGCCGCATGTCAGGCGGCGGACGACCGCGAAGTCGTCCGCCGCGCCGGTGTGGGTCTGCCGCGGGCTTCAGTCCCCGGGCTGCGGCCGCTCCTGCGGCGGGTGCGTGCCCAGGATCTCGCTGCCGACGCGGGATCCGGCGGAGAAGAGCTCGGTGAGCACGTAGGAGTCGCCCGTGTGCTCGAACACGAGCCGCCCGTCGCGCGACGGCTGGTCGTTGTCCGTCGCCTCCACGAGCAGGAACTCACCGCCGCGCCCATCGCGGCTGCGGATCGTGAGCACGCCCGGAGCCTCGGACTGGTCCAGCGTCAACTGGTACTCGCCCGCGGGGAACGTGCTCCTCCCCGCCTGGAACTCGAAGGGGATCTTGGCGTCGAGGCGGAACGAATCCTGCGCGCGCGCCGAGGCGGCAGTCAAGAACAAGCCGCCGATGAAAACGAGGGACCTTCGGATCATGTCGCCACACTCGAATGCCCCCGCCCGGACCGACGGAAGACGGGCCGGGGAGCGGATCGAGGATCCGCTACTCGAGTAGACGGGATCGCCGCGGCGGAGGTTGCACGCGCGGCGACGATATAACATCCGGCCAACATGGCCGCGAAGGAGTCGGCGCGCGACGAGCTCCGCCGCGAGATCGAGCGCCTGGGCGCGCCGCGCACGCGGGTCCCGCCGGACTCCGTGCGGCCGATGCTCGCGGAGACGCGCGAGGCGCCGTTCACGGACAAGGACTGGATCTTCGAGCTGAAGTACGACGGCTTCCGCGTCCTCGCCGCCCGCGGCGACGACGAGGTCCTCCTCCTCTACCGGAGGGGAAGCGACAGCACTGCCGTCTTCCCCGAGGTGGCGCGCGCGGTCGCGCAGCTGCCGCTCGCGCCGCTCATCCTCGACGGAGAAGTCGTCTGCCTCGACGACGGCGGCCGGCCCAGCTTCCAGCGCCTGCAGAAGCGCGCCCTGCTGCAGCGCACGAGCGACATCGCGCGCGCGGCGCTCGAGCTGCCGGCGACCTTCTGCGTCTTCGACTTCCTCGCCTTCGAGGACTTCGATCTCCGGCCGCTGCCACTCGTGGAGAGGAAGCGGCTGCTCGCCCACGTGCTCCCTCGTGAAGGTCCCCTCCGCCTCGTGGACCACGTAGAGGAGCAGGGCGAGGCGTTCTACGCGGAGGTCAGCCGGCTCCGGCTGGAAGGGATCGTGGCCAAGCGCGCGCGAGCGCCGTACCGCGCCGGGCGCTTCCCGGACTGGCTCAAGCTGCGCGTGGATCGCACCGCCGACTTCGTCGTGGTGGGATTCACGGAGCCGGGGGGCGAGAGGATCGGCTTCGGCGCGCTGCACCTCGCGGACTACGCCGGAGGCGAGCTCGTCTACGCGGGACGCGCGGGCAGCGGCTTCGACGAGCGCGAGCTCGAGAGCACGCGCGAGCGACTCGAGGCGATGCGCCTCTCCGTAGCCCCGTGCCGCGGCCCGCTGCCCCGGGGACGCGAGCACGTCTGGGTCCGGCCGACGCTCGTATGCGAGGTCCGCTACAAGGAGTGGACGGAGGACCACCTGCTGCGCCAGCCCGTGTTCCTGCGCTTTCGCGACGACAAGCCGCCGGAGGAATGCCGCCGCGAGGAGCGGAGGGCGCGCGAGGCGCCGCTTTCCGCCGCCCGTCCGACCGTCCCGGCGGGGGAGCGGACGATCGGCGTCACGAAGGACGACGTCGTGGAATACCACCGGCACGTCGCGGCGTGGCTGCTTCCCTACCTGCGCGATCGCCCGCTGGTGGTCAGCGCGGTTGTCGACGGCGGCTCCGCTCCGGACCGGCTGCGACGTCAGCGCCTCTGGAGCGACGACGCGCAGCGCGAGATCGACTGCTGCATCGTCACGGACGAGGAGTCTCTCGTCGCGCTCGTGGACTCGGCCACGATCGCCCTCGACGTGTGGGCAAGCCGCACGGCCGATCTCGCGCGCCCCGACTGGTGCGCTTTCGAGCTCGACGCCGGGGCCTCGCCCTTCGCCGGCGTCGTGCGCGTGGCCCGCGAGCTGCGCGCGCTCGCCGACGAGATGGGCCTGCCGTCGTTCGTGAAGACGAGCGGATCCGCCGGCCTCCACGTGCTCCTGCCGCTCGGCGGACTCTGCACGTTCGAGCAGGCGAGGAGCCTGGCCGAGGTCGTGGCGCGGATCACGGCCGGGCGGCTCCCCGGCGTCGCGACCGCGGGGCCGAGCGCGGCCGACCGGAGCGGCCGTATCTTCGTGGACTTCCGGCAGAACGGGCAGGGCAAGCGGCTCGCCGCTCCTTTTTCCACCCGACCCGGGGCCGGCGCGCTCGTCTCGACCCCCCTCGACTGGGAGGAGGTGGACGAGCAGCTGGACGTCGGGCGCTTCACGCTGCAGTCCGTCCCCGATCGGATGAACGCTCGGAAACTGGATCCCATGGCCGGCGTGCTCACGGCGAAGCCGGATCTCGAGCGTGCGCTCGCGCGGCTGAGGGAGCGGATCGAGGGCTGAACGGCGGAACGGCCGCTGTGGTGTCCGGGCGTCGGCCGTCCAGGATGTAGACTCCTCGTCTCCGCCGACTAAACAGCGGTCGCTCGTGGCCGGCTGCTGGACCTTGCCGGACCGCTGCCGCCCGCTCCGCGAAAAACGAGGCGCGGAGCCCATCTTGGCGAGAGACGCGCGGACTCGTCTCTCCCCGACGTGTTCCGGATCACGCTCCCCGGAATACGGCGCGCCGGTTGCATCGAGAGGAAGACGAGCGGGCGAGAAGCCCCGGAGGGTGAGGACATGCGGCTCGGGTTCCCCCTGGTTCCCCTGGTGATCCTGGCCCTGGTCAGCCCCGGGCAGGCCGGCGAGCCCAAGCCCCGCAAGCCCCGCCTCGACCTCCGCGCCAGCCCCCGCATGGCCATGTCTCCGGTCAACGTCCTCCTCGTGGCCGAGCTCGTCGGTGGCGACGCCGGCGAGGAGTTCTATTGCCCCGGCCTCGAGTGGGAGTGGGGCGACGGCGCGAAGAGCTCCTACGAATCCGACTGTGCGCCCTTCGGGCCCGGCGTCGAGCTCGAGCGCCGCTTCTCCGCGACGCACGCGTACGTGCAGCCCGGCGACTACGAGATAACGGTCCGGCTGCGGCGCGCAGATCGGTCGATCGCCAGCGCCCGGGCCTCGATCACGGTGCGGGGTCTCTTCGCCTCCTCCGAGTAGCGAGTCCCCCGCCGCGCGCTTTGAAACGGCGCGCGGTGCGGATGCGAGCGGCCTCACCGTGGAGGCGCGCTGAGCCGGGGTCTCTAGCGGTCGCGCGGCAATACCCGCTCGCCTCGGCCCGGCCGCCATTGACGCCATCCTCGCGCCGGTGCTACCGTTCCCGGAGAATCTCCGGGGAGGAGTCATGGCCCGGCAATCCGAGGACCTGCTGCGCGGAACGCTCGATGCCTTGATCCTGAAGGCCCTCACCTGGGGACCCCGCCATGGCTACGGCATCGCGGGGTGGGTCAAGGAGACTTCCGGCGACGCCCTGGCCATCGAAGACCGTGCCCTGTACCTCGGCTTGCACCGCCTCGAGGAGAAGGGCTGGGTCGTGAGCGAATGGGGCCTCTCCGACAACACCCGGCGCGCCAAGTTCTACGAGCTGACGGGGCGCGGCCGCGCCCGGCTTCGCGCCGAATCGTCGCGGCTCGCCCGATACGCGGAAGGCCTCTTCCGCGTCCTGAACGCGTCCGCGTGGCAGAACCGCTGATGGGACGCGACCGGCGGGTGCGCGACGACGGGATCGACCGCGAGGTCGAGGACGAGATCGCGTTCCACCTCGAGAGCCGCGCTCGGGAGCTGATGTCGCGCGGGCAGACCGAGGAGGTGGCCCGCCGCACCGCCGAAGCGGAGTTCGGCGACGTGCGCGCGGCGCGCCGCGAGCTCGCGGCCGTGGATCGACGCCGGCGCCGACGGGAGCGCGTCCTCGGATGGCTCGCCGCCGCCGGCCGGGATCTCCGGCACGCCGTGCGATCCCTCCGCAGATCGCCCGCGTTCACTCTCGCCGCCGTGCTGACGCTCGCCATCGGCGTCGGGTCCACCGTGGCGATGTACGCGGTCGTGGACGGCGTGCTTCGCCGTCCCCTCCCGTACGGGCGGCCCGATCGGCTGGTCGGCGCCTGGCACGACATGCCGTCGATCGGCTTGATGCACGAAGGGCAGACGGTGGCGACGTACTTCGCCTATCGGCGGCTCGCCCGCACCATCGAGGGCATCGGCGTCTATTTCGAGGAGGACGTGAACGTGGCGGAGCCCGGGGGGGCCGCCGAGCCGCAGCGCGTGGCCGCGGCTTCGATCTCGGCCACGCTCCTCCCGGTCCTGCAGCGGGGGCCGATCCTGGGCCGCGCCTTCACGGAAGCGGACGACCGGCCCGGAGCGCCACGGTGGCGCTGATCGACGAGGGAATGTGGCGGACGCGGTTCGGCGCCGACCGCCTGATCATCGGGCACACGATCGAGATCGACGGTATCGGTCACGAGATCGT
>JBKPBQ010000244.1:0-4013 GCA_046726955.1 Acidobacteriota bacterium | reverse complement strand
GGGGGCGCGCGCGCTCGTCCTCCTCGTGGCGACGCTCGGGGACGCGGCGATCTTCCAGTGGCTGGCCTCGGTGTTCGACATCCCGGTGGCGGACCTCTCCCCCCTCGCGCTCCTTTCGCGCGCGACCGTCAACGCCGCCCTCGGCACCGTGATCTTCGAGCTCATCGACCGCCGATGGCCGCGGACGCTCAGCGAATGAGGCCCCGCCGATGAGGATCTACGAAGACCTCCGGGCCGTGCAGGGCCGGCTCGCGGTCGTGCAGTCGATCGTGGTCGGCCTCTTCCTGCTGCTGCTCATCCAGTTCTGGAACCTGCAGGTGGTGCGCGGGCGCTACTTCCGCGCCCTCGCCGAGAACAACCGCAGCCGCGCCGTCTCGCTCGCCGCGCCCCGAGGGACGCTCCTCGATCGCGACGGGCGCGTGCTCGTCGAGAACCGTCCCTCGTTCAACCTCCTCCTGAACACCGAGCACGCGGACAACCTCGACAAGGTCGTGGTGCACCTCGCCCACGCCCTGGAGGTGGGAGAGGCCCAGATCCGCGAGCGGCTCGCGCGTCGGACGCTCTTCCGACCCCCGGTCGTGAAGACGGACGCGACGCTCGCCGACGTGGCGGCGTGGGAGGCGCGGCGCTACGAGCTCGGCGAGGTCAGCCTCGAGGTCGTGCCTTTGCGCTCCTACCCTCTCGCCGCCGCCGCCGCCCACGCCCTCGGCCGAGTAGGCGAGATCTCGGAGAAGCAGCTCCAGCTCCCCGAGTTCGAGGGCCTCGAGCCCGGAGCGCTCGTGGGCCAGGCCGGGCTCGAGTCGCAGTACAACCGCCAGCTCATGGGGGAGGACGGCTACAGGCGCGTGATCGTGAACAGCCGCGGGCTCGAGGTGCTGGAGGCGGAGAGAAAGCCGCCCAAGGAAGGGCCGAGCCTCACCCTCACCCTCGACAGCCGGCTGCAGGAGGCGATGGACCGCGCGTTCCGAGGAAAGGCGGGAAGCGCCGTCGCCCTCGATCCGGAGACGGGGGAGATCCTGGCCATGACCTCCACTCCCGCCTACGACCCCAACCAGTTCACGACCGGCATCGACCCCGTCGTGTGGGGCCGCCTCGCCCGCGACCCCGACACGCCGCTCATGAACCGCGTGATCCAGGGGACGTATGCGCCGGGCAGCACGTTCAAGATCATCATGGCGACGGCGGGGCTCGAGGAAGGCGTCATCACTCCCACCACCACCCACTACTGCCCGGGCTACCTCTCGATCTACGGCACGGTCTTCCGCTGCAACCGCCCCGGCGGCCACGGCGTCGTCAACGTTCACCAGGCCCTCCAGCAGTCGTGCAACGTCTTCTTCTACCAGCTCGGCAAGGCGCTCGAGATCTCGCGCATCTCGGCCTACGCGAAGCGCCTCGGCCTCGGCACCGCGACCGGCGTCGACCTCCCCCACGAGGTGAGCGGGCTCATGCCCAGCCCGGAGTGGAAGCTCCGCACGCAGAAGGTCCAGTGGTTCGGCGGAGAGACGATCTCCGTGGCCATCGGACAGGGACAGGTGAGCGCGACCCCGCTCCAGATGGCCCGGGTCGTCTCCGTGATCGCCAACGGCGGAAAGCTCGTGACTCCGCACCTCGTCAAGAAGATCGGAGGCGAGCCGGTGGAGTCTCCTCCTCCCACCGACCTCGGCCTCAAGCCCTCGACACTCGAGGTCGTGCGCTCCGGCATGCAGGCGGTCGTGGACGGAGGCACCGGGTGGCGGGCGCGCCTGCCCGGCGTCACCGTGTGCGGCAAGACGGGCACCGCGCAGGTCGTGGGGAAGGCGCGGCTCGAGAAGACGCCGGGCTCGCTCGCGATCAAGCCGCACGGCTGGTTCGTGTCGTTCGCGCCCGCCGAGCACCCGCGGATCGCCCTCGCCGTCCTCGTGGAGCACGCGGGCAGCGGCGGGGAAGGCGCGGCTCCCGTGGCCCACGAGATCCTCGCCGCCTTCTTCGGCCTCTCGCGGTCCGCCCCCGGCGAAGCGGGGATCACGGACACCGAGACGGCGATGGATTGACCGATGCCCATCGACCGCCGTCTCCTCTTCAACATCGACTGGGTGCTGCTCCTGGGCGCCCTCCTCCTCGCCGCCATCGGCGTCTCCACGATCTACTCCGCCACGCACTCCGGGCGGAGCGCCGACCTCTACCTGAAGCAGCTCTACCTGATCGGCCTGGGGATGGTGGGGCTCCTCCTCGCGCTCCTCGTGGACTACCGGCGACTCGCCGACCGGGCGTTCGTCCTCTACGGTCTGGTAGTCGTAGCGCTCCTCTACGTCCTGCGCTTCTCGCCTGTAATCGCGGGTACCCGGCGCTGGATCATCGTCGGCGGCATGCAGCTGCAGCCGAGCGAGCTCGCGAAGCTCGTAGCCGCGCTGCTCGTGGCCAAGGTCTTCTCGGAGTCGCGGCTGGAGACGCTCGGTCTGCGCGACGTGCTCGCTCCCGGTCTGGCGGTGGGCGTCCTCGCCGCGCTCATCGCCCGCGAGCCCGACCTGGGGACGGCGGCCTGCCTCGTCCCGCTCTTCCTCGCCGTCGCCTTCCTCGCCGGCCTACGGATGAAGGCGGTGGTGGCGCTGGCGGTGGTCGCCCTCGTGGCGGTGGCGGTGGCCTGGCCGAACCTCCAGGACTACCAGAAGAAGCGCGTCTACACCTTCCTCGATCCCTCGCTCGATCCGCAGGGCGCGGGGTACCAGAAGATCCAGTCGCGGATCGCGGTGGGATCGGGGGGCCTCCTCGGCAAAGGCTGGAAGCAGGGGAGCCAGGCCCAGCTCGGCTACCTGCCCGCGCGGCACACCGACTTCGTCTTCTCCGTGCTTGCGGAGGAGCTCGGCTTCCTCGGCGTCGTCGTGGTCCTCGGGCTCTACCTTTTGCTCCTCTGGCGGATGCTCGAGACCGCGCAGCTCGCGCGCGATCGCGTGGGCGCCCTCCTGGCCGCGGGCGTCGCCGCGACCTTCGCGTTCCAGGTCGTGTACAATGTCGCGATGGTGGCGGGCCTCGTACCCGTGAAAGGCCTGCCCCTTCCCCTCATGAGTTACGGCGGCTCTTCCATTCTTGCTTCCCTCATCGCCGTGGGTCTCATTCTGAATGTCCGGATGCGGCGCTTCGCCAACTGACGGGCGCCTCGTCCCCTACTCTCTTCGAGGCTCCGCCGCCGGCCGACGACGGCCGCGGCGGGCCCGCAACGAGCCGCCTTCCGAATCGGACCGCCTCGCGGCCGTCCACGCGGTCCTCCCCCGGCCACTCTTGACCGGCGAGGGCTCTCCACCCGGAGCGCGGCTCATGGAAGGGACCTTCCATGACCAGGGATCTCATCGTCGGCACCACCCCCCAGGAGACGCGGGTCGCGCTCCTCGAGGACGGAGTCGTCTGCGAGCTGTTCATCGAGCGTGAGGCGCACCGCGGCACGGTAGGCAGCATCTACAAGGGACGCGTGACCCGCGTCCTCCCCGGCATGCAGTCCGCGTTCGTCGACATCGGCCAGGAGCGCGCGGCGTTCCTGCACGTGGCCGACGTGTTCGAGGAGCTGCCGGAGAACCTTCTTTCTCCCGAGGAGCAGGAGGCGGCCCGCAGCGCTCCCATCGAGGACCGACTCCGCGAGGGCGAGGAGCTCGTGGTGCAGGTGCTGAAGGAGCCGCTCGGGCAGAAGGGCGCGCGCATCACCTCGCACGTCTCGCTGCCCGGCCGCTACCTCGTGCTCATGCCCACGGTCGAGCACGTGGGCGTCTCCCGCAAGATCGTGGACGACGAGGAGCGGCGGCGGCTGCGGACCATCCTCAAGGAGCTGCGGCAACAGAACGGGGGAGGCGGGCTCATCGCTCGAACCGCCGGGTTCGGGCACGAACGGGAGGATTTCGAGCGCGATGCCCACTATCTCACCCGGACCTGGGACGAGGTCCGGGCGGTCTCCTTGCGGGAGCGGGCGCCCGCCCTGCTTCACCGCGAGCTGAGCCTCGTCCAGCGGCTGCTGCGTGACCTGCTGAGCGGCGACATCGCCACCATCC
>JBKPBQ010000243.1:0-6814 GCA_046726955.1 Acidobacteriota bacterium | reverse complement strand
CACCAGCACATCGGCATGGCCGACGGACTCCTCGACGTGGCCTCAGGCGTGACGACGATCCGGGATCCGGCGGACGACCCGACGATGCTGCGCGACCTGAAGCGCCGATTCGACGAGGGGAGCGCGATCGGCCCGCGCCTGTTTTGCGCGGGGTTGATCGAGGGGAAGACCCCGCTGGGCGGCCCGACGGATCAGCGGGTGGCAACCGAGGCCGAGGCGAAGGCGGCCGTCGACTTCTTCCGCCGCCAGGGCTACCAGCAAGTGAAGTACTACAACTTCTTCCCGCGCGAGCTCGTGCCGAGCATCACCCGGTACGCCCACGCGCATGGCCTGCGCGTGAGCGGCCACGTGCCCTTCAGGATGACCGCCGAGGAACTTGTCACCGACGGCGTGGATGAGATCCACCACCTGCACATGCTGTACCTCTCCCTGTTGGGAGACGACGCATGGAGGCTCGCTACGCCCGCGGACCGTTACGCGCTGGTGGCCGCTCGAGCCGGGCAAATCGACCTCTCGTCAGCCGAGGTAGGCCACCTCGTCGCGACGCTCTCACAGGCACATACCGTCCTCGATCCCACGATCAACGTCTACGAGGAGACGTTCCTGGCGCGTCCGGGTCATCTCCCCGAAGGGTACGCGATGATCGCGGATCGCATGCCGCTCGGTGTCCACCGCTCGTTCACAACGCTCGGCCTGCCGGTCCCGCCGGGTCTCGATGAGGCGTACCGAAGCTCCTTCGCGGCCAGCCTTGCATTTCTCCGGCTGCTCTACGACCGAGGTGTCACGCTGGTGCCCGGAACCGACGCCTCTATCGTCGACATTGGTGGCTTTGCTCTTCACCGTGAGATGGAGCTCTGGGTTCAGGCGGGGATCCCCGCCCCGGCCACGCTTCGGGCGGCGACGCTGGGTGCCGCTCGCGTGCTCCGCCGCGAGCGCGAGCAGGGAAGCGTCGAGGCCGGCAAGCTCGCGGACCTGGTCCTGCTCGACGGCGACCCCACGCAGAACATCTCCGCCGTGCGGCACCCGACGCTCGTCGTAAAGGATGGCATGCTGATCGATCCGAAGGTCATCGTACGCGCGCTTGGCATCGCACCCTGACGGGCGCGGCAAGGCGGCCAGGGTCGTTCCCGGAAAGTGGAAACGAAGCGCAGGCTCTTCGCCCGCCACTTGCGCGCCGGGCGCAGCTCGCCCGGCGAGCTCGCGGCCTTCGTCTTCCTGCCCTCGTGCTCGACTGCGCGCCTACACGTGAGGATTCGTGCGCGGGCTGTGCTATGCAGTGCGAGGGCACTGGAGCTGAAGAGGCGCTGACGTATGCGAACTGGTCCCGGACCATTTCGCCGGGATTAGCGGCTCGTCTCCGCGTGTGACTCCATGCTGATTGGTATGGAAACCACACCTGAGGGAGATTCGGAAAGGGAGGTCGTGGTCGCTGGGTAATGTATTAATACATCACCCAGGAATCGGAGAGGAACTTCCTCCCCTGCCGATAGCGGCGAGAAACCCCGCCTGGTAGAGCGCGAGCTCGTGGCGGAAGACGCGGTCGATGCCTTCCACGAGACCGGTCGGTGCGGTGGGAAGCAAGTCTCTCCACACGGTCGATCGGAACTGCAGGCGCAGCGGCTGCTGGCGCGCCGCCGCGTGAAGGCCGGTCACGACCTTCAGCGGCCGCTTGGCCGTGCGGCGGAAGGCGCCGATGAGCTCGCCCACGGTCGTGGGCTGCTCGGAGGCGAAGATCTTCAGGACGTGCTGCGGCACCGACGCGTCACGCAGGCGCTCCATCGCGCGGACGACGGCTTCCGCCGCGTCTGCCACGTAGACGTAGTCGCGGATCGTGTCGAGCGGCACGAAGACGTGGGCCGGCTGGCCGCGGAGGAGCGAGCGGGTCAGGTGAGAGACGAGGCCCTGGGGCTTCGCGAGGTCCTGGCCCGGGCCGTAGAGGTTCGAGAGCCGTCCCACGAGCGTCGAGGTCGCGGGAGAGCGCTCGGCCCAGCGCAGAAGCGCCGCCTCCTTGTCGAGCTGGGCAACGCCGTAGAAGGAGATCGGACGCGGGGGCGACTCCTCGGTGATCGGCTGGTCGGACGAGCCGCCCCAGATGCCGCCAGCCGAGCTCGCCAGGAAGAACGAGCCGACCGCCGACCCTCGAAGCCGCGACAGGAAGTACTCGAACGCTTCCGTCTCCGCGGCGAGCGCCGCCGCGGACGCTCCTACCACGGAAGAACCGGCGCACCAGAGTACCGCTCCCTTCCTGTGCCCGGCCGTGGCGTTGTGGTAGCTCGCGACCGTCGCGTCCATTCGTTCGCGCAGCTGGGCGGGATCGTTCCACGGGAAGGGAGCGGAGGTGAACAACTCCCACTCTTCCTGCCGCTTCAGGGCTGGTTCGACGTGAGATCCCAGCAGCCCGCCCCGCCCCACCACCCAGGCCAGAGACGTCACGATCGACGCGGCCGCTCCGAAGGACGCGAGACGATCAGGTACGGCGGCTTTCCCATCGCCATCGACACCGCCACCCCCAGGTACTCGGCGATGACGCCCAGCGAGACGAGGATGGCGCCAGCGAAAAAGGAGAGCGCGATGATCGTGGACGTCCAGCCCTGGACGGGGATCTGGTGGCTCAGGCGCGCGTAGACCACGACCACGGTGATGACGAACGCGGCCACGATCGAGAAGAGGCCGAGGAGTGCGATGAGGCGCAGGGGGCGCGTGCCCGAGGTGAGCACGAGCTCCCAGAAGTGGTGGAGGAGGCGCCTCACCGTGTAGCCGGAGCGCCGGCCGCGCTCCGCGCGCAGCGCGATCGGGCAGTGGCGCGCGCTCGTCACCACCCAGGAGAGCGCGACGTCGAGGTAGACGTTGGCCCCGCAGTAGGCGGCCACCCCTCGCGCGATCTCGCCTTCGACGAGCCGGAAGCTGTTGAAGGCGCCGAGCGTTCGGCTTCCCAGCAGGTGCACGAAGACCCACTTGGCGAACGCGCTGCCGAGGTTCCGCAGGAAGCCGTGGGGAGGCTCGTTGGAGGGCCGCGCGTAGACGAGCGGCACGCCGCTCCCGACCGCCTCGTCGAGCAGCCGGCCCACGTCGCGCGGGTCCTGCTGCCCGTCCTCGTCGAGTGTCGCCACCCAGGGCGAGGTCGTGCTCGCCATACCGGCGAGGGTGGCGGGATGCTGGCCGAAGTTCCGCGAGAGCCAGAGCGGGCGGACGAAGGCGAACCGCTCCGCGAGGTCCTTCATGACCCGGGCCGAGCCGTCGACCGCCCCGTCGTGGACGAGGAGCAGCTCGACCACGCGCCAGGCTCGACCTTCGGGGGTCGTCTGCGGCGACGTCAGGGGCTCGACCTCGAGCACGAGCGCCTCGAGCGTCGTCTCGCCCTGGTAGACCGGCACCACCAGGGACACCTCGTAGAGCATCGGCCCGGATCTTAGCAGGCCGCGGATCACACGTGAGGAAGCTCACTCGGGCGGGAGAATTCTCCGGAGACGAGCGCGGGCGGAGGCTAGAATGATCTCGCCGATGTCCGTGCTCGCGACGCGCGTCGATCCGAGCTCCGAGGCCTTCCAGGCCAACCGCGAGGGGATGCTCGCCCGCCTCGTCGAGATCGACGCGCTCCTCGAGAAGGCGCGGGCGGGAGGCGGCGAGAAGTACGTGGCCCGCCACCGCGCCCGCGGGAAACTGCTGCCCCGCGAGCGCATCGAGCTGCTCCTCGACCGCGACTCGCCGTTCCTCGAGCTCTCCCCGCTCGCCGCCAACGGCACCGAGTACGAGGTGGGGGCGGCGGTCGTCACCGGCCTGGGCGTGGTCGAAGGCGTCGAGTGTGTGGTGAGCGCGAGCGATCCCACGGTGCGGGGCGGGGCCACGAACCCCTACACGCTCACGAAGACGCTCCGGGCCATGGAGATCGCGCGGCGGAACCGCCTGCCCCTCGTGAACCTGGTGGAATCGGGAGGAGCCGACCTCGGACGCCAGGCCGAGATCTTCGTCCCGGGCGGCGCCGTCTTCAAGAACCTCACGCAGCTCTCCGCGGCGGGGATCCCGACGGTGGCGCTCGTCTTCGGCAGCTCCACCGCGGGCGGCGCCTACCTTCCGGCGATGTGCGACCACACGGTGATGGTGGAAAACGCGGCCCGCGTCTTCCTGGGCGGCCCGCCGCTCGTGAAGATGGCGACCGGCGAGGAGTCGGACGAGGAGGAGCTGGGAGGGGCGGCCATGCACTCCCGCGTCTCGGGCTCGAGCGAGTTCCTCGCCCGCGACGAACCCGACTGCCTCCGGCGCGGCCGCGAGATCGTGGCCCGGTTCAACTGGCGGAAGCGCGGCCCCGGCCCCTCCGGCTCCGGGGATGCGCCCCTCCACGATCCCGACGAGCTCCTGGGCATCCCCTCGCTCGACCTGCGCGTCCCCTTCGAGATCCGCGAGGTCATCGCGCGCGTCGTGGACGGCTCCCGCTTCGACGAGTGGAAGCCCCTCTACGGGACGACGCTCGTCACCGGCTGGGCGGAGATCCACGGCTTCCCCGTGGGGATCCTCGCCAACAACGGTGTCCTCTTCTCCGAGGAGTCGAACAAGGCCGCGCAGTTCATCCAGCTCGCGAACCGCTACGACGTTCCCCTGCTCTTCGTCCAGAACACGACGGGCTACATCGTGGGCAAGACCTACGAGCAGCGCGGGATCATCAAGGACGGGGCGCGCATGATCAACGCGGTCGCCAACAGCACCGTCCCCCACGTCACGCTCATGGCCGGCGGCTCCTACGGGGCGGGCAACTACGGGATGTGCGGGCGGGCCTACGACCCGCGCTTCCTCTTCACCTGGCCCAACCACAAGACCGCGGTGATGGGTCCCCAGCAGCTCGCGGGCGTCCTCTCCCTCGTCTCGCGTGCCGCGTCGCGCTCCTCGGGGAAGACGTTCGACGAGGACGGCGACGCCGCCATGCGCCGGGCCGTAGAGGACCAGATCGAGAGCGAGTCGCTCGCCCTCTACTCGACGGCGCGGATGTGGGACGACGGCATCATCGACCCCCGCGACACGCGCACCGTCCTCGGTCTCGCCCTCTCCGCCGTGCACTCCGCCGAGGTCCAGGGCACGAAGACCTTCGGCGTCTTCCGGATGTAGGCGGTCACCCGTGCCCGGTCCCCGCGTCAAGACGATCCGCAAGGTGCTCGTGGCCAACCGCGGGGAGATCGCCCGTCGCGTCTTCCGCACCTGCCGCGAGCTGGGCATCGGCACGGTCGCGGTCTTCTCCGAGCCGGATCGCCGGGCGCTCTTCGCCCTCGAGGCCGACGAGGCGGTGGCCCTCGGCGGCGCGACGCCCGCGGAGTCATACCTGCGGGCGGACGCGATCGTGGAGGCCGCCCGCCGCACCGGCGCCGACGCCATCCATCCCGGGTACGGGTTCCTCGCCGAGAGCCCCGCCTTCGCGCGTGCGGTGAAGGAAGCCGGGCTCGTCTTCGTCGGCCCCTCGTCCGCCGCCATCGCCGCCATGGGAAACAAGCTCGAGGCGAAGCTGCTCATGGCCCAGGTCGGCGTCCCCGTGGTGCCGAGCGTCGCCGTCTCCGGCGTCTCCTCGGGCAAGCTGCGGGAGGCCGTCGACACCCTCGGCTGGCCCGTGCTCGTCAAGGCCAGCGCGGGAGGCGGCGGCCTCGGCATGCGGATCGTGCGCGCCTCCGGCGATCTCGAGGAGGCGATCCGGAGCGCGGGCCGCGAGGCGCAGGCGGCTTTCGGCGACGGCTCGCTCTTCCTCGAGCGCTACCTCGAGGGGGCGCGCCACGTCGAGGTGCAGGTGATGGGCGACGCCCACGGCAACGTGGTCTCGCTCCTCGAGCGCGAGTGCTCGATCCAGCGCCGGCACCAGAAGATCCTCGAGGAGGCGCCGTCGCCCGCGGTGGACGAGCCGTTGCGACAGGCCCTCGGGGTGGCGGCGGTGAAGGCGGCCCGCGCCGTGGCCTACGTGGGCGCGGGCACCGTCGAGTTCCTGCTCACGGCGCAGCGCGACTTCTACTTCATGGAGATGAACACCCGCCTGCAGGTCGAGCACCCGGTCACGGAAGCGGTGACCGGTCTCGATCTCGTGCGGCTCCAGATCCACGTTGCGGAGGGCGACGTGCTGCCCCGCGAGGCCATGACGCCAACGCTCGCTGGCCACGCGATCGAGGTCCGGCTGTGCGCGGAGGACCCTCTGCGGGACTTCCGACCCTCCACGGGCACCGTGCACCTCTTCCGCGTGGCCGAGGGCCCCGGACTCCGCGTGGACTCCGGCATCGCCGACGGCTCCACGATCGGCCCCCACTACGACTCGCTCCTCGCCAAGCTCGTGGCTCACGCCCCCACGCGGGCGGAGGCGGCTTCCCGCCTCGCCGCCGCGGTGTCGGGGATGCGGCTCCACGGTCTCGTGACGAATCGCGACCTGCTCCTCGCGCTTCTCCGCCATCCCGAGTTCCTCGAGGGCCGGACGGACACACAGTTCCTCGAGCGGCATCCGCCCGAGGTGGTGGGTGTCCTCGCCGAGCCGCCGGAGACTGAGCGGCTGCACGCCGCCGCCGCCGCGCTCGGGGCCGCGGAGAACCGCCGGCGGCGGGCGCGCACGCTCTCCTTCCTGCCTTCGGGCTGGCGCAACAACGCGTCCGAGTTCCAGCGCGCCGTCTTCGAGGGCCGGCGCGGGAAGGTGGTCGTCGCCTACCGCTTCGCGGGCGACCGCGTGCTGCTCCACCTCGAGGGAGAGGGCCCGCTCCTCGCCCGCGCGACGGTGAACGAGGGCCGCGTGGACCTCGAGGTCGCGGGCATCCGCCGGCACTACGAGGTGCACGCGGTGGACGACGTGTGGTACGTGGAC
>JBKPBQ010000242.1:0-11336 GCA_046726955.1 Acidobacteriota bacterium | reverse complement strand
AGAAGACCGTCATCCTCTACCCGATCTGCCTTCTCCTGCTGTGGCTGCCCTGCGTCTTCCTCGGCGTGATGGCGAACCGCGCCACCGACATGCCGGAGATCGCGCGGAAGATCGAGGCGCGCCAGGCGCTCGCCGCGCAGGGAAGGACCCTGAGCGCGGAAGAGCGTGAGGCGCTCGCCGGCCAGGCGGAAGGCGACGACGTGCTGCTGCTCCTGCTGCTCCGCCGCTACGCGCCCCTCTGGCTCGCGGGGATCCTGGGGGCGGGGATCATGGCCGCGGTCATGGCCACGGACTCGCAGATCCTCGCCCTCTCCACGATGTTCACGGAGGACGTCTTCGCGCACTACGGGGGACGCGCCTGGTTCGGCGAGGCGGCGCAGGTCCACATGGGGCGGGCGTTCGTGGTCGTGCTGACCCTGCTCGCCTACGTGGTCGCGCTCGAGGCCCCCGCCAGCATCTTCTCTCTCGCCGTCCAGTACGCCTTCACCGGCTTCGCCGCCCTCGCGCCGCTCCTCGTGGCCGCGCTCTTCTGGCGAGGGAGCACGAAGTGGGGAGCCCTCGCCGCGACGCTCTGGGTGGTGGCGGGGGTCGTCGCGGTCGGGGTCTTCCAGGCGGTCGTGCCCGCGCCGCCGCCGGGTCCCCCGACGGTCGTCTGGTCTCTCGGCGGGTGGGACCTCCTGGCGCGCACGCCCGGAGGCACGGCAGTCCTGGGGTTCATGCCAGTCGTGCCGATGGTGCTCGTCTCGGCGTTGCTGATGGCCGTCGTGTCCGCGCTCACGCCCAAACCGAGCCGGACCACTCTTGCCCGGTACTTCCCTTAGACTGAGCCGCGAAATCCGCGCTCGAGGCGCGGTGCGGAGGGTGCTAATGAAGCGAGCCCTGGGATGGGCGGCGGCGTTCGTGCTCCTGGCAGTGCCCGCGCGCGCGGGAGACAGCCTGGGGATCTCCGTCGGCTACTCGTTCCTGAAGTACCTCGAGAGCGGCGGAGGCGACGCCCCGCTCGGCTTCTACCTCTCGCTCTCGGGACACGGCAAGAGCGCGGTCGAGCTCGACCTGGCGTACCACCACGACACCGGGCAGCTCACGGAGGGCCCCGACGTCTTCGACACCAAGCTGGACACCTTCACAGCCCTCGCCGGCCCCCGGTTCGGTTCCGCCCCGCGTTACGGCCAGACCGGCGGCGCGCGCCCCTACTTCCACATCCTCGGGGGCATACGCAAGGACTGGCTCGAGGTTGTGGGGCGGGATCGGGAGAGCAACACCTCCTATGGCGGCATGACCGGGCTTGGCCTGGACATCCTGCTGGGACGGGGGTTCGCGCTGCGGCTCGCCGGCGACTTCCAGATGTTCTGGGACAACGGGGAGAGTCTCAAGACTCTGCGCTTTTCCGCCGGGTTCACCTTCTAGCGCTTCGCCCCCAGGCAGTAGAGCCGGCCGTCCTGCGAGCCGATGACGAGGCGTCCGCCCGCGATCGCCGGAGAGGCGGAGAGCGGCGCCCCCGCGTCGATCTCCTGGACCTTCACGCCCGTGGCGAGCTCCAGCACGTACAGCCGGCCGTCGTTGGAGCCGATGTAGACGCGGCCGCCCGCCACCGCGGGCGAAGAGTCGATGCGGGACTGGGTGGAGAACGTCCAGGCGGGCTTGCCGGTCGTCGCGTCGAGGGCGTGGACCATCTTGTCGCGGCCTCCCACCACGACCTTGCCCGCCGCCACCGCCGCCGACGAGTAGAACGGGAACTTGCGCTGGGGGTGCTCGTAGCGCCAGAGCACCTTGCGGGCCTTCAAGTCCACGGCCAGCACCTCGTTCTCGAACGTGCCGTAGTAGGCGTGGTCGCCCACCACGGCGGGCGACGCGCCCGTGTAGCCGCCCGAGGCGACGTGGAAGACCTCCTTGCCGTCGGAGATCCGCACCGCGCGCAGGAGCTGGTCGCAACCCGTCACGTACGTGAGCCCGCCCACGACCGCGGGTGTCGCGTGCACGGGGCCTTCCGTGGACAGCTTCCAGGTGAGCTCGCCGGTCGCCGCGTCCAGGGCGTAGAGGCTCTCGTCGTACGAGCCGACGAGCACCTTGCCGTCCGCCACGGACGGCGAGCTCTTGATCTCCTTGTCCGTCTTGAACGTCCACTTGCGTTGCCCGTCCTTCGCGTCCACCGCGTGGAGCGTCCCCGAGTAGTCGCCCACGTAGACGAGCCCGCCGCTCACGGCGGGCGAGCTCTCGCCGATCCCTTCCTCGCCCTGTGCCTTGTACTTCCAGCGGAGCCGGCCCGTCTCCAGGTCGAGGGCGAGAAGCTCTCCCGCCCGCGTCCCCACGTAGACGGCGCCGTCCGCGATCGCCGCGGAGCTCTCGATGGCCTCGCCCGCCTCGTACGTCCAGAGGACCGCGAGCGGCGAGGGGAGTGCCTCGGCGACGGCGCCGGTGAGGGCGGCGTCCCTCCGGAAGTGCGGCCAGTCCGTGACGGGATTCGGCGACGCCGCGGCCGTGAGCGCGAGAACCGCGGCGGCGGCGCGCGCGGTCGGGATTCCGCTCAGGATCCCGCCTCGAGCACGAGGTCGAACGTCGCCGCCTCGTAGTCGTGCCCGTTCACCGTCTTCTTCTCCACCGCGGCGAGGCGCGACGGGTGGAAGAGCGAGTCCGTCGCCTGGTGCGGATCGCCGGGGAAGTAGATCTCAGTGGTGAGCTGCCGGTATCCCGGCGCGGCCGCCACGAGATGGAGGTGCGCGCAGCGCCAGGAGCCGGGGCCGGGCTGGTATGCGACGGGGCGGATCATCTCGATCTCGTACTCGCCGGTCTCGGAAGACACGAGCCGCGCGCGGTTGCGGAAGTCGCCCTCGCCCGGCGAGTAGTGGCCGTCCACGTCCACGTGCCAGACGTCGATCGTTGCTCCGGGAAGCGGGCGCTTCGAGTCGAAGCCCCAGACGCGTCCGCTCAGGACCATGACCGTCCCTCGCTCGAAGGGCGCCGTCGTCTTCGCGCGATAGGGCGCGCCCGGACGGTAGAACGGGCCGGCCACCTGCCCGGTGGTGGGGCGGAAGCCCGCGGGAGGCATCGGCGGGGGAGCCGTGCCCTTCTCGAGAGGCGCGGCTCCCGTCGGCCTCGCGTCCGCGTGCAGGACCAGGCCGCTCGCGGCCAGGCCGAGGGCCGCGGTACGCAGGAAATCGCGTCGGTCTTCCTTCATGGACGGCTCCTTCTAATAGGCAGTCCGGTACAGCTCGAGCGCCCCCGCAGCGTCGAAGGCCCGCGGGTTGAATCGTCCCGTCCACTGCTGCGCGGCCTCCTCCGCCAGGTGCTGCAGGTCGCCCTCGGCGACGCCAGCCGCGCGCAGCCCGCGGGGTAGTCCTCCGGTTACCGCCAGCTCCTCCAGCCGGTCCGCGAGCGCGCGCGCCGGCTGGCGGGCGCGGCGGCCGGAGATGGCGAGGAGCTCGGCGTAGCGCGGGCGTGCCGCGCTTGCGTTCCAGCGGACCACGTGTGGCAGCAGGAGCGCGATCGCGACGCCGTGCACGGTCCCGTAGCGTGCGGACAGCGGGTTCGCGCAGGCGTGGGTGGCCCCGAGCATCGAGCACTCGATGGCGAGGCCGGCGAGGTGCGCGCCCATGAGCATCGCCCCGCGGGCCTCGAGGTCGTCCGGCTGGGCGAGGACGCGCTCGTAGTTCGCGTCCAGCCGCCGCCAGGCCTCGCGGGCGAAGACGTCGGACAGCGGGTTCGCCTTCGTGCTCGCGAAGGACTCGACGGCGTGGGCGATCGCGTCGTAGCCCGTGCACGCGGTGACCGCTCTGGGAGTGCTGAGCGTCAGCTCGGGATCGAGTATCGCCACGCGGAAGGCCGCGCCGGGGTCGCCGCACGCCATCTTCTCGTGTGTCTTTGCGTCGGAGATGAGCGCGTAGGACTGCGCGTCGCTGCCCGTGCCGGCGGTGGTCGGGATGCCGATCATCGGGAGGAGCGGCCCTCTCGCCTTCGCGTAGCCGCGGTAGTCGGCCATCGTCCCGCCGTTCGTGAGGACGAAGTCGATGCCCTTCGCGCAGTCCATCGAGCTGCCGCCGCCGAGCCCGACGAGGGAGTCGATCTTCTCTTTTCGCGCGAAGGCGGCCCCACGCGCCACCATGTCGCTGTCCGGGTCGTGGGTGAAGTCGTGGAAGGGCACGGAGGCGATCCCGACCTCCGTCAGCGACCGCATGGCGGCTGCGACGTAGCCCGCCTTGACGAGCCCCTCGTCGGCGACGAGCAGCGTCCGCCGGAAGCCGAGCTCGCGCGCGAGCTCGCCGAGGCGGGCGAGCGTGCCCGGCCCGTACACGACGCGGGTGCGGGGGACGAAGTCGAAGCCTTCCACGCTCCCTTGATAGCACGACCCGGGGTCCGCGTTATGCTCCGTCCCTCGCATGCGTCCAGTCCCCTGGATTGCCCCTGGCGTCGCCTTCGCGCTCGCGCTCGCCCTCGTCCTGGCTCCGCCCGCCCGCGCCCACAACTTCGCCTTCACGGACGTCCGGCTCGTCCTCACTGCCGACGGCCGCTTCCGCGCCGACGTGCGCTCTGACCTCGACGCGCTCGCCCTCGGCGTCGACTCGAGCGCGTCCTCGGAGGCGCTCGCCGCCCAGATCGACGCGCTCTCCGCCGAGGAGCGCGAATCGCTCGTCGCCCGCCTCGTCGAGCTCGTGAAGCGCCGCGTGCGGGTGCGCTTCGACGGGACGCCGGTGGCGTTCGAAGTGACGCTGCCGGATCGTGGGCAACCCCCGCCGTCGGGGACGGCGCGGGCGGCGCTCGGACTGACGGCCCGGCTCGAGGGAGCCGTCCCGCCGGACGCCCGCGCCGTGGAGTTCTTCGCCTCGCGTGGCTTTCCCCCTGTGCACCTGGTCGTCGTCAACGAGAAGACGGGCGCGACCGTCATGGAGGTCCTGGAGCAGGGCGCGGCCAGCCGCCCCGTCCCGCTGGCGGGACCTGCCGAAGCTCCGTCGCGCGGCGAGGTCGCGCGCCGCTTCGTCCGCCTGGGGTTCGAGCACATCCTGCCGCTGGGCTTCGACCACGTCTTGTTCGTGCTCGGCCTCGCGCTGCTGAGCCCGCGCGCGGGTGCGCTCCTCGCCCAGGTCACGGCCTTCACTGTCGCCCACACGGTGACGCTCGCCCTCTCCACGTACGGCGTCGTTCAGCTGCCGTCGCGCGTCGTGGAGCCGCTGATCGCGCTGTCGATCGTCTACGTGGCGGTCGAGAACCTCGTCACCGAGCGGCTGCGGCCCTGGCGGATCGCCCTCGTGTTCGGTTTCGGCCTGCTGCACGGTCTGGGCTTCGCGGGCGCCCTCGCCGCTCTCGGCCTGCCCGCGGGCGAGCGCCCGGTGGCGCTCCTCGCCTTCAACGCGGGCGTGGAGCTGGGCCAGCTCGCAGTGGTGCTTCCGGCGTGGGGCCTCCTCGCCCTCGCCGTGCGTCGAGGCATTCCCCGCGCGCGGCTCGTCCGGCCTCTCTCGATCCTGATCGGGGCGGCGGGTCTTTACTGGGCGGTCGTGCGCTTCTTGGGCTGATCCGTCGACCGCGGACGCCTGCCGACAGCGCGCGAGCCGGCGGTCGAGGTAGGCGAGGAGCGCTTCTAAGGGGCACGACGCTTTCGGCGAAGGCGCCCGCCAACGAGCGTCCGGACGCGCGTGGACCTTCGTGAGTCATTTCCCCGCAGGATCCCCGCGAAACCGTCCGCCTTCTCGTGGAGGCGCCGCTGTCTCTCCTCGGCGACTCGCTTCTCCTGTAGGTCCTGGGCGGGCGTGCGATGACCGCTACTCGACTTGCGGCCGGACCGCGACCGCCTGCGCCTTCGACTCGAACCGCGCCGCGGCCCTGTCACGGGATCACTACCCCGACCGCCCGAGCACTGGTCCCGGGAACAGTCCGTCGGGGGGTCTCGCGGCTTCTGGCGGCTCGGGCGGATCGAGGTACCGGGACGTCACCTTCTTCCCGTAGTCGAGCTCGGCCAGATACAGGTTGTGGGCAGGGCACATCAGGCAGATGTTGTCGACATCGTGATTACCTCCCAGACCGTAGGGATGCCGGTGGTGGTACTCGAGGCGGTGCCGCTCCGGACATCTTCTTCCTTGCGCGTCCACGAAGCGGCATCGACCGCCGTCACGGAGGTAGACAGCGCGACGAGCCGCCGAGTCGACATAGCGTGAGGAAGGCTGGGCATTCGTCCGCACCAAGGCTTTCCGCGGGGTGCTCGTCTGGGCGAATCGACGGGCGTCGAGGCGTTGCCGCAGCTCCCGGACCGCCTTCCCGACGATCGCAGCGAGGTCGCCGTCGGGAATCTCGGTGCGGAGCAGCGCCCGGAGCCGCTCGAGGTCGTCGTGCAGCTCCTCTCCAGCCGTGAACTGGATCTTGTACCGGTGTGGCGAGAGCGGCTCCACGAGGGCGATTGGGGCGGGGACGGGAGGATGAGCGATGTCCGGAACGAGCGCTGCCGCCGGGGCGTCGGCAGCTGTTCCCGGGATCAGTTCGGCGAGGCGCTCGGCGGGCGCCACAACAGCCGTCCTCTCCGGAAGCCTCCTCATCACGGAAGGAACGTCCGGTCGGGGATGCAGCTCGGCCACGAGCTTCTGGATCTCCCGTTTGGTCTTGTGGACCGCGCGAGAAAGCAGTCGATCCCGATTCTCGGCCGTGAGGAACCGAACCAGGACGGCAATGCCGCTCACGTGGAGCCGCCCGTCGGCGAGCATCTCGAGCAGGACCGGGTGTCGCCTCGATGCGCGAGCCACGCGGATCCGGCGAAACGCTGCGCCCTCGGCGAGGTGCAGCACGCGCGTGCAATAGACGAACATGGATGGACACGCGTGGCGAGCGAACAAGCGCCGGTAGTCCACCTCGGCGATGTGGGCGACGGGTGACGATTCGGCGCGGCGTGACTGGCCGGCGACGTCGGCGAGTCCGGAGAGCAGCTGGTCGTCGGAAAGTGATTGGAGTGGTCGATGCAGTGCCATGCGACGAAGGTAAGACTGGCGCGGGACACGATAGGTCCGCGCCTAACGCATCCGAGAAATATTTCGAGCAGGCACTCGGGCTGGCCCCGGTGAAGGCTGGGGCACGAACGATCGAACTTTTCCCGGAGCGAGTTGCGTGCCGAGCCGAAGGGCGGCCGACCCCAGCCCCTACTCGACCCTCTGCCGAACCCGCGCCGCCTCCGCCTCCGAGGCCGCGGCGGCCGCCGCCTCCCGCACCCGCTCGAAGTGCGCGTCGAGCGTGACCTTGGGTCCGGTCCAGCGCACGACGGGCGGCAACGCCTTGTAGTTGACGGACGGCGCGCCCATCCGGTCCGAGCACGACGTGGACGCGGCCGCGATCGCGGCGGCGAGAACGCCGACGCCCAGTCCCCAGGCGAGCTGGAACCGACCGTTCGGCCCCCGGCGGCGGACGCTCGCGAGCCAGACGACCGCGACGATCCCCGCCCCCGCGACGCACAGCCCCTCGACGACGGCGTGCGGCTCGGGGCGGAAGACGTAATAAGTCAGGAACGAGAGCAGGGCCGCCGCCGGCAGCAGCCACAAGACACCCGCCACCGCCCCCAGAGCATCTGCGAACCGCACACGCCGGCCGATCGCCTTCAGCACGATGAGCAGGACGACGGCCGCCATCGGCAGCAGGACGACGGTGGCGAGCGCCGACACCGCGAGCGACAGCCAGCGGTCCTCGGAAAGCGGCGACCAGTACGCAGGGTTGGAGACGGCGATGGCGAGCACGGCAAGAACGCCGGCCACGAGGTACAAGGCGTAGTGGGCGAGGCCGCGGCGGCGCTCGGGATGCGGACGGTCCTCGAGCCGCACCTCCTGCGTCGCGTCCGGCGACAGCGCCTCCACCTCCACTTCGACGCGGCCCAGCCAGACCCGAAGCAGGCCGTTCACCACCACGAACGGCTCGCTCCGGCCGTCGCGGAAGAGCTGGTTCCGGCTGCCGAGATCGCGCAGGACGGCGCGCCCGAGCTCGTCCGTCTCCAGCCGCGCGTGCGCCCGCGAGACCGACGGGTCGAAGAGCACGACGTCGTTCTCGGGCCCGCGGCCGAAGGTCACCGGAAGCTCGCGAAAGAGCGTCTCGCGCACGAAGACACCGTCGCGCAGCACGCGGACGGCGATCACGAGGCCTTCGCTTCCCGGACCCCTTCGAGCAGGCTTCGCAGGAGGGAGAGCGCGCCCGGCAGCCGCAGGCCGCTCACGTGCACGGTCACGAGGATCGACCGCCGCCCCTCCGACACCGTGAAGGCCGAGGCGTCGAAGCTCAGGAAGCCCGGGTGGCGGATGTGGGCGTTGAGGCAGGTGTTCACGTGCCAGGTGAACGCGCCCGCCGCGACGCGGTCGGTCGAGCAGTGGGGCGTCGAGAAGACGCCGTTCTCGGGAGGAGCGGTTCGCGGCTCGTGGTCGCCCTCCGCCTGGCCCTGCACGAGCGAATAGAAGCCGAACGCGTGGTGGTCCGACTCGTCGTACTGCACCTTGATCTGCACGGAGCCGACCTCGCCCGCGCTCTCGACCGACGGCGTGAACTGGAGGTTGCACTGGAAGACGGACTCGCGGAAGCCCTTGTCCTTCCTCTCCGTCTGCTGGTCCCAGCAGTCGAAGAGCTCGGGCGGGCGCGGCACCTCGGCGCCTCCCACCTTCACGAACGCCGTCCCGCCTGTCTTCGTAAACGGGGCGATCGCCCGTTCCATGGTCCTCTGGTCGACGAGGTCGAGCTGACGGTTCACTTCCGTCCGTAACGCTCCCGGCTCCAGAGCCAGGTCGGGACCGTCCAGCAATGGCCGAAGCGAGGTCGTGGGCACCCCGAACGAGAGCGAGTTGGCGAGCCAGATGACGGCGACGTTCGTCCCCGCGACCGCCCCACGCTCGTCGAGGATGGGCCCGCCGCTCATCCCCGAGTTGAGCGGCATCGACAGGAGGAAGCGGTCCACGACGCCCTTGGCGGCCCGGCCGTTGAAGACCCCCTCGATGAGGCTCATCCCCAGACCTTCCGGGTTGCCCAGGGAGACGATCCGCTCTCCGGCAGAGGGCTCGCGCTCGGCCAGCCGCAACGGGGAACGCCGCGGCAGCCCTTCGACCCTCAGCAGCGCCAGGTCGTTCATGAGGTCGAAGCGGAGCAGCCGCGCCTCGAAGACTCCGGTCTCGTTGCGGACGCGGATGCGGTTGCGGGCGGGCTCCTCCACGTACGAGGCCACGACGTGGTAGTTCGTGACCACGTGGCCCGTGTCGGTCACGAGATAGCCGCTGCCCAGCGCGCTCTTGGCCCCGGCGTTGCCCGAATGGACCTCGACCGTGAAGACGCTGGTCTTGACGCGCTCGAACGTGGCCCGGCCGCTCGCCGGGGCCGCCTCCGCCTGGAGAAGGGCGAGGAGAAGCGCGATCATGGCCGGGAGTATAGCGTCAGGCGTTGACCTTGTTTGACTTGCCGGCCAACCGCGGCCGACTTAGCATCCTTCGGTCCACCGGAGGAGCATTGCCGATGTCCAAGAGAATGGCGGCGGTTGCGCTGGCCGGCGTTCTGGCCGTCTCGCGTCTCGCAGCCGGCGGGGACTGGCACAACTGGCGGGGTCCCGCGCGGAACGGGGTGTCCGAGGAGAAAGGGCTCGTCTCGACATGGTCGAAGAAGACGGGCGAGAACGTCATCTGGCGCGACGACTTCAGCGGCCGGTCCACGCCCATCGTCTTCCAGGGTCGCGTGTGCGCGAACGGGCGGGCCGGGGCGGGCCCGACGCGCCAGGAGATGGTCGTCTGCTGGGACGCCGGCACCGGCAAGCGGCTCTGGGAGCGGCGCTTCGTCGTCTACAACACGACCGTGCCGTTCAGCCGCGTGGGCTGGGCGGCGATCGCGGGAGACCCCGAGACGGGCTACGTCTACGCCCAGAACGTGGACGGCCAGGTCGTCTGCCTGGACAAGGAGGGCAAGACGGTCTGGGAGCGCCGGCTCGGCGAGGAGCTCGGTCGCGGCTCCGGCTTCGGCGGCCGGACGCTCATCCCGCTCGTGGACGAGGATCGGCTGGTGGTTGGGGTCGTGGGTGCGGGCTGGGGCGACATCGGCCCGCCGCGCCAGCGCTACTTCGCCTTCGACAAGAAGACGGGCGCGATCCGCTGGGCCTCGACGCCGGCGGCCGGGCCCTTCGACGACGCCAACAACCAGGCGAGCCCGACCGTGGCCGTGATCGGCGGCGAGCGGCTCGTCATCGGCGGCGGCGCCGACGGCTGGCTCTACGCGCTGTGGTCGCGCACCGGCGAGCTCAAGTGGAAGTTCCACGCCGGCGAGAAGGGGCTGAACAGCCCCGTCGCGGTGGTCGGCGACCGCGTTATCGTCACGCACGGCGAGGAGAACATCGACGGCGGCAGCCTCGGCCGCGTGGCCGCGCTCGACGGCACCGGCAGAGGCGACGTCACGAAGACGCACGAGCGCTGGCGCGCGGGCGACATCACCGCGACGTTCGCCGCTCCCACCGTCGCCCCCGACGGGCACGTCTACGTGCTCGACAACTCGGCGAACCTCCACGCGCTCGACGAGAAGACGGGCAAGCCGCTCTGGTCGCACACGCTCGGTACGATCGGCCGCGCCGCGCCCGTGTGGGCCGAGGGCAAGCTTTACTTGACCGAGGTAAACGGGCACGTGATCGTCGTCCAGCCCGGACCCACCGATGCCAAGGTCCTGAGCGACGAGTTCCTGACCATGCCCGAAGGCCGCTTCGCGGAGATCTGGGGCTCGGTCGCTCCCGCGTACGGCCGGCTCTACATCACGACCGAGGAGGGCATTTATTGCCTGGGCAAGAAGGGCGCGCCGTTCCGACCGGTGGACAGCAAGCCCGCCGCGTCCACGGAGCCGGCTGCGGCCGCGGACGCGAAGGTCGCGCGGTTGCAGATCGTGCCCGCCGAGGTCATCGGCAAGGCCGGTGATCCCGTGACGTTCGAGGCCTGGGCCTTCGACGAGCACGGCCGCTTCCTCCGTAAGGAAAAGGCGCAGTGGAGCCTCGAGGGCCTCGCTGGCGAGATCTCGGCCGACGGCAGGCTCACGACCCCCGCGGGGGCGACGACGGCGGGGAAGGTGAAGGCGACGCTCGGCGATGTCTCGAACACGACGCAGGTGCGTCTCTTCGGACCGCTGCCCTGGACGTTCGACTTCGAATCGGGTGCGGTGCCGCGCTGGTGGATCGGCGCGGGGCCGCGCTTCAAGGTCACCGAGGGCGACGGAGGCAAGCGGCTCAGCAAGCCGCCGGTGGAGGCGGGCCTCAACCGCGCCGCCGTGTACATCGGCCCCCCGACGATGTCGGGCTACACGATGGAAGCCGACCTCCAGGGCACGAAGCAGGGCCGGAAGATGCCCGACCTCGGCCTCATCGACCAGGGCTACAC
>JBKPBQ010000241.1:0-8824 GCA_046726955.1 Acidobacteriota bacterium | reverse complement strand
TCTCGTCGAGGGTGATCCACAGCGTGCGGATCGCACGCTTCAGGACGGACGTGTGGGCGAGGTCGAAGACGTAACTCCCCTCGCGGAGGAGCCGACCGGCCTCCTTCGCCTCCACGATCCCCTTCGGCGAGAGGTCCACGTCGTGCCAGCCGGTGAAGCGGTTCTCGAGGTTCCAGCTGCTCTCACCGTGGCGAAGAAGGACGAGCTTGATCATCGGCGGTCTCCCATTCGCCCGCCCATTAAACGGGACGGAGACGGCTCGCGCAACTCGGGGACCGCCCTGCTAAAGTGTGTCGCTCGTGTTCGAGAACCCGATCCGTCTGCTCGCCGGGCTCCCCGGGGCCGTGCGTCTGCTCGTCGCGGGAACCCTCATCAACAAGGCGGGGACCTTCATCGTTCCCTACCTCACGATCGTGCTCCTCCGCGACTTCTCCCTCACGGAGACGGAGGCGGCGCGGCTCCTCTTCGCCTACGGCGCGGGCTCGATCGTGTCCATCCTGGTCGGCGGGTTCCTCACCGACCGCCTGGGGCGACGCCTCACCCTCCTGCTGAGCCTCTTTGGCAGCGGGACGCTCGCGGTCTCCATGGGCTTCGCGGGCTCCGCGCGCGTCTTCGTCCCCCTCCTCGTCCTCTTCGGTTTCGTGGCCGACCTCTATCGTCCCGCCGCTTCCGCGATCATCGGCGACCTGCTTCCCTCGGCCCAGCGGGCCACCGGCTTCGCCGCGCTGCGCATGGCCGTGAACCTCGGCTTCGCGGTGGGGATGGGGCTGGGCGGTGTCCTCGCCGACTGGAGCTGGCGCTGGCTCTTCTTCGGCGACGGCGCGACGACGCTCCTCTACGGCCTCGTCGTCTACTTCTTCATCGGGGAGACGCGCCCCGCGCACGTTCCCGCCGCGGACGCGGCCGCGCCGGGCGGCCCCAGTCCCCTGACGGACGGCGTCTACCTCCAGGTCGTCCTCGCGACGTTCGCCTTCTGCCTGATGTTCTTCTCGCACATCAGCGTCATGCCGCTCACCGTCACGCTCTCCGCGGGCTATCCGGCCGTCGTCTACGGCGTGCTCCTGGGCACGAACGGCCTGCTCATCGCGCTCTTCGAGATCTCGGTGGTGGCGGCGCTCCGGCCCTTCCGCCGCCTGCGCGTGGCTGCGCTCGGCATGGCCCTCTGCGGCCTCGGCTTCTCGCTGACCGGCCTCTTCATGCACTGGGCGTGGTTCCTCGCCACGGTGGTCTTGTGGACGCTCGGCGAGATCCTGACCGCCCCCCAGCAGATGGCGTTCATCGCGGACTGGGCGCCGCCGGCGGCGCGCGGGCGCTACCTGAGCCTCTACCAGGCGAGCTGGAGCCTCTCGTTCGCGCTGAATCCGCTCCTGTTCCTGCCCCTGCACGCGCGGCTGGGCGAGCCGCTCTTCTGGGGATCGCTCGTCCTCCTCGGGCTGCCCGCGACGCTGCTCCTCCTGCGTGTCGACCGAGCCGACCGACCGGACAAGCTCCGGGGGCTGACACCCACTCCGGTCCCGGCCCCCGAGATCCTCGGCGCGCTCACGCCCGAAGGATGAGCGCGCTTCTCCTGCTCTGGCTCGGCGCCGCTCCGTCCGTGGACCTCCTCGTCCGCGGGGGCACAGTCGTCACGATGGACGGGGACGAGCGCGTGCTCGTCGGCGGATCGGTCGCGATCCGCGGGGAGCGCGTGGAGAAGGTGCTGGCGGCGACGGAGCCGCTGCCCGAGGCCCGCGAGACGCTCGACGCGCGCGGGCATCTCGTGATCCCCGGCCTCGTGAACGCGCACGGCCACGTGCCGATGATCCTCATGCGCGGCCTCGCCGACGACCTGCCGCTGCTCGACTGGCTCAACAAGGTCATCTTTCCCGCGGAGGCCCGCTTCGTCGACGGCGAGTTCGCGTACTGGGGAACGCTCCTCGCCTGCCTGGAGATGGCGCGCAGCGGCACCACCACCTTCGCCGACATGTACTACTTCGAGGATGAAATCGCGCGGGCCACGGAGAAGGCCGGCCTGCGAGCGGTGCTGGGACAGACGGTGATCGGCTTCCCCGCCCCCGACTACAAGACGACCGACGCCGCGCTCGCGGGAACCGAGGCGTTCCTGAAGCGGTGGAAGGACCACCCGCGCGTCGTTCCGTCCGTTGCACCCCACGCCCTCTACACGACCTCGCTCGACGTCGTGCGGCGGGCCCGCGAGCTCTCGCGACGCTACGGCGTCCCCTTCCAGATCCACGCCCACGAGTCGGAGGACGAGGACCGCCTCGTCCGCGAGAAGCTCGGCAAGACGGCCCTCTCCGTCCTGGAGGACGCGGGACTCCTCGGCCCCGACGTGCTCGTGCACCACGCCATCACGATGTCCGACGACGACCTGCGGCTTCTCGCCCGCCGCGGCGTCGCCGTCTCGCACAACCCCGAGAGCAACATGAAGGTGGCGGCCGGACCCGCCCGTGTCCCCGAGATGCTGGCCGCCGGTGTCGTCGTGGGCCTGGGCACGGACGGCGCCGCCAGCAACAACAACCTGGACATGTTCGAGACGATGGACTTCGCGGCCAAGGTCCACAAGGTCGTCCGCCGCGATCCCACCGCGATGTCCGCCCGCGAGGTCTTCCGCCTCGCCACCCGGGGAGGGGCGCGCGCCCTCGGCCTCGGCGACAGGATCGGGTCGCTGGAGGCGGGAAAGCTCGCCGACCTCGTGCTCGTGGACGTCACGAGCCCGGAGGCGACGCCACTGCACGACGTCTACTCGCACCTCGTCTACACGCTCAAGGGCGGCTCGGTGCGGACGGTCATCGTGGGGGGACGGATCGTCCTCCGCGACCGGGCGATGGCGACGCTCGACACCGCCGAGGTGCTCCAGCGGGCCCGCGCCATCGCCGCGAGGATGACCCCGGTCCCGCGGTGAGCCCAGGGCGGCCTCAGAGGTTCGCCTTCCAGAACTCCAGCATCTTCTTATATAGGTGGATCCGCGCCGGGCGGTCCCCGATGTCGTGCTTCCGCATCGGGTAGACCATCATCTCCACACCCTTGCCCGCCTTCACGAGCTCGTCCACGAAGTGCAGGCTGTTCTGGGGGTGGACGTTGTCGTCGTAGCTGCCGAAGACGAGGAGGAGCCGCCCGTGGAGGTCCTTCGCCGTCTTCACGAGCGAGACCTGCTCGTAGCCCTCGGGGTTCGTCTGCGGCGTCTTCATGAAGGCCTCGACGTACTTCGTGTCGTAGTAGGCGCGGTCCGTCACGGCGGCCACCGCGATCCCCGCCTTGAACTCCGTGGTCCGGGTGAGCATGAGCAGCGTCGTCGTCCCTCCTCCGCTCCATCCCCAGATCCCCACACGATCGGGATCGATCCAGGGCTGCGACTTCAGCCAGCGCACGCCCGCCTGGAGGTCGTCACGCTCGCTGTCTCCTCCCGCGTGCCGGAGGGCCAAAGACACGTCCGCCTTCGTGGCGCCGGTGGCGATGCGCGAGTCGAGGCTCGCCACTACGTAGCCCGCGTCGAGGAGTGCCTGCGGGAAGAGCGCCTGGTTGACCCCGCCCCACCGGTCCTGGACGAGCGGCTCGTTGGGCTCGCCGTAGACGTGCACGACGACGGGATAGCGCTTACCGGCGTCGAATCCCGCCGGCTTCAGGATCTGGGCGGCGAGAGGTCGTCCGTCCCCGGCGGGGATGGTGAGCGGCTCCGGGTAGCGAAAGTCCGGAGTCAGTATTTCGCTGCGCGCCGAGGAGAGCACGGCGCGGCTCTCGCCGTCCGCGGAGTGCACAGACGACACCGGAGGCGTGCGGCGGTCGGAGCGGTCGTCCACGTAGAAGCGGCGGTTCCGGCTCCACTCCACGACGTGCGTGCCCGCCTCGCGCGAGAGCTTCGTGAGGCCCGATCCGTCGAGGTTCACGCGGTAGAGCTGGAGCTCGAGCGGCGAGCTCACGCGTCCCGTGAAGTAGACGACGCCCTTCTCCTCGTCCACGACGGCGGCGCCCTGCGGCGATCCCTGGAATCCCGACGGCCCGCGCACCGACCAGTCGCCCGAGGTCACGGCATTCCGCAGCTCGCCCTTCGCGTCGTAGCGGTAGAGGTGCGTGTGGCCGCTGCGCTCGGACGTCGCGACGACGTCGCCGTTCTTCAGGAAGTGGAAGTCGGGGATGAAGACCCAGGCGCTGTCCGTCTCGCTGAGGACGTGCTGGACGGCGCCGGTCTTCCGGTCCATGAGGTGGAGGTCCGCCCGGTCCTGCGCGCGGTTCATCGTCTGGAAGGCGAGCCGCTGCCCGTCCGGGTGCCACTTCACCTGCACGACGTACTCGTAGGCCACGGACGAGGTGTCGACCCACACGGTGCGCCCTCCCGGCATGTCCACGATGCCCAGCCTCACCGACGGGTTCGTTCCGCCCGCCGTCGGATAGCGCTGCTCGATGAGGCGCGGGACCGCGGGCGTGAAATCGGAGAAGACCGTGCGGCTGACCGAGCCCTCGTCGGTGCGCAGGAAGGCGAGCGACGCCGAGTCCTCCGACCACCAGAACCCCGTGTCCGCGCGGTCGAAGATCTCCTCCCAGTAGACCCAGGAGAGCTTGCCGTTGAGGACGGTCGGCGAGCCGTCGCTCGTGAGGCGCGTCTCCGCGCGGCTCGCGAGGTCGAGGGTGTAGAGGTCGTTCCCGCGCACGAAGGCGAGCGTCTTCCCGTCCGGGGAGAGCCGCGGGGACTCCTCCTTCTCCGCGGTCTTGGTGAGCCGCTCGAACCGCGAGGAGCCGAGGTCGAGCAGGAAGAGGTCGTCCGCGAACACGTAGGCGGCGCGGCGGCCGGCGGCGTCGAAGGTCGCGGGCCAGTCCAGCGACTCCGGGGCGTCCTTCGACCCCAGGATCGTCCGCAGGCCCTCGAGCGCCGTCTTCGAGCTCACCGCCGCAGTTCGTGCTCCCGTGTCCGGCCGCACCCGCTCGATCGTCCGCTCCGTCTTCGGCTTGCGCTCGTCGAGGAGGAGGAGCGTGCCGTCCGCCGTCCAGAACGTCGACGGCGATCGGCCCACGGACTCTCCGTCGTCGCTGAAGATCCAGTCGACCGTCACCTTCCGCGCTTCCTGCGCGGCGAGGAAGGGTGCGCACGCGAGTCCGAGGAGAGCGAGCCAGGTGCTCTGATTCATGCAGCCTCCGGTTGGGGGGCGCGACCGAGCGCTTCGAGCCGCTCCAGGAGCGGCGGGTGGGAGTGGTAGACGCGGGAGTACAGGGGGTGGCTCAGCGGGAGGAGCCGGCTCTTCTCGCGCAGCTTCAGGAGCGCCTCTCGGAGGTCCGCCGCCGCCGCTCCCGCGCGCAGGGCGAAGGAGTCGGCCGCGAACTCGTGGCGCCGCGACATCGCGTTGGCGAGCGGCTGGAGCAGGAACTCGAGGAGCGCGAACCAGAGCGCGAAGACGACGAGGGCGCCGTAGGGCGTGACCGCGAGCGAGAAAGCCTCGTAGAACGAGGTCAGGGACATCGCCCGGCTCAGCAGCCAGAACGTGATCCCGGTGACGACGATGCCGCGGACGAGCGCCCAGCGCACGTGGTGGAGCTTGAAGTGCCCGAGCTCGTGGGCGAGGACGGCGAGCACCTCGCGCGCGCGCATCGCTTCGAGCAGGTTGTCGAAGAGCACGATGCGCTTCTGGCGGAAGAGGCCGGTGAAGTAGGCGTTGCCGTGAGCGGTGCGGCGTGAGGCGTCCATCACGAAGATGCCGTGGGCGCTGAAGCCGAGGCGCGAGGCCAGCGCCTCGATCCCGTCGCGCAGCTCTCCCGGGGGCAGGGGCGTGAATTTGTTGAAGATCGGCGCGAGGAGCGTGGGATAGATCCACGCGGTGAAGAGGCTCAGGGCCGACACCGCGGCCCACGCCCACAACCACCATCGCGGGCCCGTCGTCTCCATGATCCAGAGGACGGACGCGACGATCGCCCCCCCGAGCGCCGCCGTGAGCAGGAGGCCCTTCACGAGGTCGAGTACGAAGCCCCGGGGCGTCTGGCGGTTGAAGCCGTGCCGGGCCTCGACGCGGAACGTCGAGTAGAGGGAGAAGGGGAGGTCCACGAGTACGGCCAGCAACCCCACGATGGCGAAGAAGGCGAGCCCGGTCGCGATCGTGCCGAGGCCGAAGCGTCCCGCGAGGCTCCGCGCCGCGTCTTCGACGACGCGCAGACCGCCCAGCGCCAGGAAGACGAGGCCGGCGATCACCTCCGTGAAGCTCGCGACGCGTCCCAGGCGGTACCGGTCGCGCGCGTAGTCGAGGGCCCGCCGCATCTCGTCGTCGGGGATGCGGAGCGCGCGCGACGCCTGCGCCTGATGCTCGGGATCGAGCGTGTAGCGGCGATTGAGGACGGCCAGCGCGTGCTCGACGAGGAGCTGGGCGAGGCGCAGCGCCACGAACACGAGGAGCAGGCGATTCAGGGCGGGGCCTCCCCGACGGTAGACCGTGCATTATCCTTCGAACCGAATCGGCCTGCGCTACACTTCGCACCCTCATGGCCGACACGAGCATCACCGTCATCGGCGCGGGCGTCGTGGGACTCGCGGTGGCGGCGCGTCTCGCCCCCCGTCATCCCGACCTCGTCGTCCTCGAGCGCCACGAGCGTCACGGCCAGGAGACGAGCAGCCGCAACAGCGAGGTCGTCCACGCCGGCATGTACTACCCCACGGGATCGCTCAAGGCCGTGCTCTGCGTGGAGGGGAACCGGCGGATCTACGAGACGTGCGAGCGCCACGACGTGCCGCACCGCCGGCTGGGCAAGCTCATCGTGGCCCGCACCGCCGAGGAGATCCCGGCGGTCGAGCGGCTCTTTCGCCAGGGGAAGGACAACGGCGCGACGCTCGAGATGATCGGCGAGGCGGAGTGCCGGAGGCGCGAGCCGAACGTGACCGCGGTGGCGGCGCTCTGGTCCCCGAACACGGGCATCGTGAGCGCGCACGGCCTCATGGACCACTACCTCCACGTGGCGAGGGCGGCGGGGGCGACGCTCCAGACGCGCACCGAGGTGGTCGGCCTCGAGCGCGATCCCCAGGGCTTCCGGCTGACCATCCGCACCGGGAGCGACGTGGACACGTTCACGAGCGAGCGTGTCGTCAACGCCGCGGGCCTCGACGCGGACACCGTGGCCGGCCTCGCCGGCATCGACGCGGACGCGGCCGGCTATCGCCAGCACTGGTGGAAGGGGAGCTACTTCGCGGTGGCCGCGTCCAAGGCGGGCCTCGTCACGAGCCTCGTCTACCCGGTGCCCGGCCACGTCAGCCTCGGGACGCACGCGGTCGTCGGCCTGGAAGGCCGGCTGCGCTTCGGTCCCGACGCCGAGTACCTCCCCGACCGTCGGCCTTCGTACGCGGTGGACGAGGGGAAGCGGCACGAGTTCGGCGAGTCGATCCGGCGCCTCGTGCCCGCCATCGGCGACGACGACATCGCTCCCGACATCTCGGGCATCCGGGCCAAGCTGCAGGGGCCGGGGCAGGGCGTCCGCGACTTCCTGATCGCGGAGGAGAGCAGCCGCGGTCTGCCCGGGCTCGTGAACCTGCTCGGCATCGACTCTCCGGGGCTCACGTCGTCCGCGGCGATCGCCGACCGCGTGGCCCGGCTCGTGGGGGACTGAGCATGCAGAGCGTGCTCGTCGAGGCGCCGCGGCGGCTCGCGGTCGTGGACAGGGATCGGCCGGAGCCCAGCCCCGGCGAGGTGCGGGTTCGAGTCGGCTACGGCGGGCTGTGCGGGTCCGACGTGCACATCCTGCACGGCGAGAACCCGTTCGTGACCTACCCGCGCGTGATCGGCCACGAGTTCGCCGGCCGCGTGGAGGCGGTGGGCGAGGGCGTACCGGCGGCGCGCGTGGGCGAGCTCGTCGCGGTCGACCCCGTCCTGAGCTGCGGTCGCTGCTCGTCCTGCGCGGTCGGCCGCCCCAACGTGTGCCGGAACCTCCAGGTCCTGGGCGTCCACCGTGACGGAGGCTTCAGCGAGTGCCTCTGCGCACCCGCGGCGAATGCGCACGCCCTGCCCGCGGGAATCGAGGACAAGTGGGCGGCGACGGTCGAGCCCTTCGCGATCGCGGCCAACGTCACGAGCCGCACCGGAGTCCTTCCCGGCGACCTGGCCGTCGTCTACGGCGCGGGGCCCATCGGCCTCACCGTTCTCCAGGTGCTGAAGGGCGTCCACGGCGTGCGGGTGCTCGTCACCGACCGCGTTCCGGAGCGGCTGGAGCGGGCGCGCGCGTGCGGCGCCGACGAGGGGATAGACACGTCGCGCGAGGCGCTCGGCGACGCGCTTGTTCGCCTCGGAGTGGACGCGCCCACGCTCGTCATCGACGCGGTCGGCCATCCGAGCCTCCTCGAGGAGGCGGTGCGGCTCGCGGCACCGGCCGCCCGGATCGGGCTCCTCGGATTCTCCGCGCAGCCTTCGAGCGTCGCGCAGCAGGAGCTCACCCGCAAGGAGCTGTCGCTCTTCGCCTCGCGGCTCAACAGCGGGATGTTCCCGCGGGTCATCGAGTGGATGGCGGCGGGCCGCCTCCGTCCCGACCGGATCGTCTCGCACTGCATCGGATTCCGCCAGGTCGAGCGGGCGTTCGCGCTCCTCGAGAAGGACGCGCGGACGACCGCCAAGGTGCTGCTCGATTTCTCTTAGGGTCCTGTAACTGAAGTCGTGTGCGGGCAGCGGCGCGCGGCACTCGCTCGCGCGCTCCGGCCTGGGCGAGCCCGGCGCAAGCGCCGCGCCCGCCATCGGCATTCATCGTACAGTCGCGCGCTACCGCGAGGCGCGCGCGCCTTGGAACCACACGACTTCCCGTACGGCACCTAGGCGCTCCTCTTTCTCTTTGCGGGCACGACCACGGCGGTCGCGAGGCGGCGCCGCTC
>JBKPBQ010000240.1:0-7607 GCA_046726955.1 Acidobacteriota bacterium | reverse complement strand
GTGTTCTCCTATCCCTCGGGAGGCGTCTACTTCGGAGTGCCGATCTCGAACTTCGCGGGTTGGTGGCTCGTGGGCTCGGCGATCGTCGGGACGTTCCTCCTGCTCGGCTCGAGCGAGCGGGTGGAGGCTCCAGGGCCGGGCGTCGGCCTCTATTACGCGGTCCTCTCCTTCAACCTCCTGCTGACGGCGTGGATCGGGGAGCCCGTGCTGCTCGCGACCGGGCTGCTTCTGCACGCGGCAGTCGCCTGGGCGCTCTGGGCGTGTGTGCGCGCACGGCGGAATGTTTGGAGCCGGCAGGGGCGGTCCCCTCTTCGGACGTCCCCGGCTCCGGAGGCTTGCGGGCCATGAGCGTCCCCGTTTCCCAGATGTGGGCGGTCGGGAGCTACATCGTCGGCCAGAGGCTGAAGGGACGAAGCCGATACCCGCTGGTTCTCATGCTGGAGCCGCTGTTCCGTTGCAACCTGGCTTGCGCCGGCTGCGGAAAGATCCAGTACCCGGGACAGATCCTCAGGAAGCACATGCCGGTGGAGCGGGCGGTGGCCGCGGCCGAGGAGTGCGGCGCTCCGATCGTGAGCATCGCGGGCGGAGAGCCGCTGATGCATCCGGAGATCCACGTGCTCGCGGCCGAGCTCGTGAAGCGGAGGAAGTACGTCTATCTCTGCACGAATGCGCTGCTGCTGAAGGACAAGCTGGATCTCTTCGCACCTTCGAAGTACCTTTCCTTCAGCGTCCACATGGACGGCCTCCGGGAGGAGCACGACGAGGCGGTCTGCGCGAAGGGCGTCTACGACGTGGCGGTGGAGGCGATCCGCGAAGCCCTGGCCCGCGGCTTCCGGGTCACCTCCAACACCACGCTGTTCGACGGCGCCTCTCCCCTCCGCGTGCGGGCGTTCTTCGACGCCATGATGGACCTGGGCATCGAGGGCATGATGATCTCGCCCGGCTACAGCTACGAGAAGGCCCCCGACCACGAGCACTTCCTGCCGCGGTCGCGGACCCAGGCGCTCTTCCGCGAGATCCTCCGGGCAAAGAAGCGTCGCTGGCGCTTCAACCAGTCGCCGCTCTTCCTCCGCTTCCTCATGGGCGAGGAGGATTTCGAGTGCACGCCCTGGGGGAATCCCACGTTCAACCTCTTCGGATGGCAACGGCCGTGCTACTTGCTGCAGGACGGCTACGCGCGCACGTTCCAGGAGCTCATGGAGACCACCCGCTGGGAGGACTACGGGCGGGCGAGCGGCAACCCGCGGTGCCAGGACTGCATGGTTCACTGCGGGTACGAGCCCACGGCGGTGGATCAGACCTTCGGCTCGCTGACGGGCTTCGCGCGGACCGTCCGAGCCGTCGTCGGTGGCACGCGTTAGGCTCCGCTCGGTGAAGGTTCCCGAAGGCTCGCTTCAGGCCTGGGTCCCCGGGCCCGACCTTTCGATCGCCGAGGTCGTCGACCTCGCTTTCGACTACCGGGGCAACGTGACCGTCGAGAAGGCCGACGGCACGCCGGTGACCGGCTACATCTTCAATCGCGACGCGACGGCCCCCGTGCCTTTCCTCCAGATGTTCGACGAGGCGGGGAAGGGCCTCGAGATCCCCTACGCCGAGGTCCGGACCATCCGGTTCACGGGCCGCGACACCGCCGTGGGCACGTCCTGGAAGGCCTGGGCGGAGCGCCACGAGGCGGAGAAGAAGGCCAGGGTCCTGCCGCGGGAAGCGCTGGTCCTGACCGGAATCGATCTGGAGGTGCTTTGGCTCGCGCGAGCCCTCGAGCTGCCGGCTCTCCCGGAGTACCCGTTCCCGGCCTTCGGCGATGGCCGCTTCCGGCTCGCGGCGGTCGGCCTCGGAGCCCGGCGGCTGGACGACCGCTTCGACGTCCTCGCCGCCGGCCTCCTCTCGCCCGTCGTCGTCTCGGCCGGGCTCTGCGGCGCCCTCGCCCCCGAGCTGCGTGTCGCCGCTCTCGTGGTCCCGGAGGTGGTGCTGGGTCGGGGGGGCGAGCGGACCGTCACCGCCCAGGTCGTCCCCGGGTCCCGGAGGGAGGGCACGCTCGTGACCGTGGAAGAGATCACGGCCGCGCCCGCGGCCAGGGCGGAGCTCAGAGCCGCGACCGGCGCCGTCGCGGCCGACATGGAATCCTCCCTGATCCTGGCCGCGGCCGCGCGCAAGGGCTGGCCGGGCCTCGTCCTGCGCGCGGTTTCGGATGACGCCCGGACGAGCCTGCCCCCGGCACTGCTTCGACTCGTGGACACCGATGGCCGGTTGCGCATGGGGGCCGCTGTCGGGACTCTGCTGCGTCGGCCCGCGCTCCTGCCGCGCGCCCTCGAGCTTCGGCGCAACAGCCGGCGCGCTCTCGACGTGGTGGCGGAAGCCCTCCGGCCGCTGCTCGCGCGGTGACCGGAGACTTGACACTTCCCGGACCGGCTACTAGCGTAAGGTAGGCCAGTGCCGCCCCCCGAGATCCGGCTCACGCTCCAGCCCGCGGACCGTTACGACGCGATCGACGTCACGAAGAAGATCGCGCCCGCGGACGCCGACCTCCTGCGGCAATACCGCAAGGCCTTCTACTGCTCGTTTCACACCACCGCCGGCTACCTGGACAGCAGCCTCGCCGCGCGTCTGCACCATCGCGCGGACCGCCTGGACCTGTTCTTCGACGCCTTCCGCGTCCTCTTCCCACCGAACGCGGCCTATTCCCACGACCAGCTTCAGCTTCGGACGGAGCTCTCCCAGGAGCAGCGGCAGAACGAGCCCCGGAACGGAGACTCCCACCTGACGTTCATCGGCTCGGGCCTGCGGAACTGCGCGACCTACAGCAACCGGCCGGCGACCCCCGTCTACTTCGTGGACCTCGACGGGGTGAACACCGGGACGCGTCGTCAGCGCACGACCCGCGTGCTCGCCTACGACGACGAGGAAGTGCTCGAGCGAATGGCCGTGACCATCCCGGTCTCCCGGCATCCCATCGACTCCATCAACCTCGCCGATTCGCGCTTCGGGATCCTCGAGGAGATCGACGAGCGGCTGGCCCGGACAGGGCTGGAGAGGGGCCGGGTCGACATCGCGCTCGACCACGCGGAGAAGAACGCGGCCCTCACCGTGAACGAGAACGAGACCCTGCTCATGCGGCACGACCTCGTCGAGGTCCTCCGCGACCCGCTCCGGTTCGCGGTCATGAAGAGCCGGCACATGCTCCAGGACCCGCTCGCCATTCCTGGCAAGACCATCAACTACGCGAAGTACGACTTCGTGCGCGTGTTCAACTCGCTCATGGAAGCCTTGAGGCTCGACGAGTCGGCGCTGGAGCGGCTGGTGGCCAAGGTGATGGCGGTTCCGGCCCGTCGTTTCCTCCGGGCCCGGAGAGTGACGTTCCTGTGCTCCGACCACGTCGGCGCGGGCCGGGCCCGAGTGGTGCGGGGTACGTATCAGAGCCCGATCCTGGTCCAGTGGCGGCCTGCGGACCACCAGGTCCGCCGGCTGCAGGTCTCCCTCGTCCGCTTCCGCTGACCCCGGCACCTCCAGGCCGGACATGGATAGAAAGGTGCACACCTCTCGTTTGCCCCATCGCGTGAGGGTGGTCACCGTGACCGCCGGCTGATTCGCCGACACTGCCGTCATCCCCTCCTGAACTGCTGCCCAAGCAATAAGGAGAGTCATGCGCAAGGCCGTGCTTCTCGTTCTCGCGACCATCTTCCTGGCCACCGAGGGCCGCGCCGACGGGACGTACCCCCTCTACGGGACGCACTTCTACGGGACGGGCGAAGAGACGACGATCAAGAACGGGAAGGGGATGTACTCGGTGGAGCAGCTCTACACCCAGCGCTACACGAACCCCAGCGCCGAGGTGTCGAATCTGCGGAGCATCGCGAACAAGGGGTTCCGCATCATCCTCCGCCTGGACTACGACTACGGGCACACCGTGCCCGCCAACTGGGACTGGGTCGGCCGCTACAACTACGCGGTGAAGTGCGGCCAGATCGCCCGGGACATGGCCGGGGTCGTGAACCTCTTCGTGATCGGCAACGAGATGACGGCGAGCTACGAGGGCGCCATCGCTCCCGACTGGTACACTTACGTCTTCAACGCCTACGACACGAACTCGGCCTACGACCAGATCAAGGCCACGCGCCCCGACGCCAAGGTGCTCATGGGGGCGCTCTCCGGCTGGCCGGGCTTCTCGGGTGAAGCCGGCAGCAACGTCAGCTTCTTCGAGTACTTCCTCGCGAACGTGGAGGCGGTGGACGGCTTCGCGGTGCACGCCTACAGCGGCACCAGCTTCTTCGACGGGACGGGCGGCACGGAGGACCCGCGCTTCTCGGACATGACCGGCCTGCACTCCTTCGCCGAGTACGCGAAGCGGATCTACGCGAAGTGGGGACCCTCGGTGAAGCCGATCTACATCACCGAGACCAACACCTACTGGTTCAAGAACGGCTTCTCCGACCGCAGCTACCGCGCCAACTGGATCAAGGAGGCCTACCAGACCATCGACCAGTGGAACCAGTCGAACGACATGAAGGTGGACGCCCTCTGCTGGTTCACCTACAGCCACCTCGGGATCACCGACCCCAACAGCGACATCCGCGGAAACGCCCTCATGCGCACGGACAACGCCCTGCTGAACCAGGCGCGCGCCGACTTCTCCTGGGTCACGGCCAACACCAACCTCGTCCCGGGCTACGCGGGCTCGGTCCTGCACTTCGAAGCCGAGAACTTCACGAACGGCGACCTCTGGGGCCACGGCACGGGGCTCGAGGGCACCGATTTCCACGACACCACGAACGGCAACACTGGCGCCGAGTACCGCGCGGCCGATGACCGTCCAGAGGGCGACGTGGACATCGGGCGGATGGCGGACGGGAGCGGCTTCTTCGTGGGCTGGGTGGACGCGGGCGAGTGGCTCCACTACCAGACGCTCGCCGGCGGCCGCAACTACAAGCTCCGCGTGCGCTACGCCCGCGGCGTGACGGGGAACGGCTCGCTGCGGCTGACCGTCGACGGTGTGGCCAAGGGTGGAGACGTCGGCCTCGCCTCGACCGGGAACTGGAGCGTTTTCGGCGACGCGTACGGCACGACCTTCTACCTGCCGCCGGGGAACCACGACCTGCGGATCGTCTCGGTGTCGGGCGCCTTCAACCTGGACTACTTCGAGCTCATCCCCCAGTAGGCGCTGCAACCGGGTCTAGGGCTTCGCTCCAGGGCTGATCACCTGGAGCGCGGCCGCGACGTCGCGCCACCACTCGGGCCGGGCGGCCACGTACTTGTTGGTCCTGAGGATGTCGAGCACTCGGCGATCCTCGGGCCGCCCGGCGTCGAGCTTGAGGAACGCGGCGGTGATCTTCTCCAGCGCGCCCGGTCCCAGCCGATCGTCGAGGTCGCGGGCCGCGACCCAGGCGTTGTCGGTGAAGGTCGGGCTCGTCCAGACGACCTTGACCTTGGCCGGATCGACCGCCTTCTCCGCCACCATCTGGTCGAACACCTTGTAGTTGACCGCTCCGCAGTCCTGCTGTCCGGAGGCGACGGCGAGGACGGTCTTCTTGTGGTCGCCGCTGTAGGAGACGCTCTCGAAGAACTTCTCGGGCACGAGCCCCTGCCTCTGAAGGTAGAAGCGGGGCATCACGTGGCCGGACGTGCTGGATTCCGAGCCGAAGGTGAAGCGCTTCCCGCGCAGGGCCTCGAGAGACGTCGCGTTCGAGGAAGCGGAGGCCACCACGTAGGACTTGAACTCGCGGTCGTTCTCGCGGATGAGGACGGGACGGATGCGGCCGCCGCTCAAGGTCATGGCCTGAACCGTCGTCACGCCTCCCAGCCAGCCGAAGTCGGCTTCCCGGGTCACGAGCAGGCGCACCGCATCCTCGTACGTCTCCGCGACGTGCACTTCGACGGGGACGCCCGCCTCCCGCCCGAGCCAGGCCGTGAACGCGGCCCCGTCCTTCTGGAACGCGTCCCTGGCTTCGGGAATCGCGACGACCCGCAAGGCGGGCGTCGTCGTCCCGGCCACGGCGAGAGCGGCCAGGGCAAGCGATGCAAGACCGGGCATGTCGACTTCCTTTCCTGCGAGGACAGCAAGGCCTCAGGAGCCTAAGGCACCCGTGCGACATTCCTGTTGCAGGAGCAGTCTCGCGCGCAGCCGTCGCCGGCTGCGACGCTGGTAGCGGTCTCAGTTCGCTTGTCAGTTTTCGGGCGCCGGGACGCGGAACCGGAACTCCCTCAGCGAATCACGCCCGCCCCGCTGCGAGGCCCGGGTCAGGTCGAGCCGGATCTCGACGGCGCCGTCCCGAACCGCCTCCGTCGGCAGCTCGGGCCAGGTGAGGCGCAGGCGGTATCGCCCGGGCTCGATCGGCGACCGGAGAGAGCGGTCCAGCCACTCGATCCGGGCGTTCACGAAGTAGCTGCGGTTCGGCTGGCTGACGTAGCACGCGGCGCCGAGGTCGTCCGCGGCGCGCACGTCCGCAGGGTGGCCCCGCGAGCTGTCGAGGACGGCTTCCACGACGAGCCCGGCCCCGGACCAGCGGGTCTCGGTGATCTCAACGCTGATCTTCCGATTCCTCCAGGTCAGGCTCGTCAGCGCCTGCTGCAGGATCACCCCCGCCAGGAGGACGCCGGCGACCGTGGGCAGCGCCGCAAAGACGAGACCCACCTCGCGGGCCGAGCCTTCGCAGGCCGCGCGCGCGAGGACGGCTCCGAGCGCGTAGAGAAAAGGGATGCTCCACGCGATGAGCAGGGCGGCGTCGTGGATGCCAATGGCTTCACCGGGCACGAGGCGCCGGCCCAGGATCTCCGCGCCGACCGGGAGGGCGAGAGGGAGGATCCACGCCGCGATGCCCCGGAGGAGCGCGAGCGGTCCGAGCCGGCGGCGGATCACCTGGACCGTCGCGCCGAGCGCCAGCACCGCCAATCCCAGGGTCAGGCTCCACCCGATCACGTAGGGATGGCCCCCGGCAAGGAGAACGACCGCCAGGGCAGTGCCGCTCGCCCAGGCCAGGAGCGCCGACAGGGTCGGGCCGTCTGGCGGTCGCGGGGCCGCCATCGTGACCTGGGATCCCGCCCGATTCAGCTCGGCGTCGACAGGGCCGCCACCACGGGCTGGACCACGCGCTCGTAGTCCAGCCATTTCATCCGGATCACCTCGTTGTGGTTCCCCGCGTTGAACACGACGTCGGGGTCGCGGTGCAGGCTCTCATCGGCGTACACCGGCAGGCCGTACAGGTTGCCGAGGGGCGGCTCGGCTCCCAGCTCGCAGCCCGGGAAGAGAGTGGCGAACTCTTCCTCGGGAGCGAGCTCGACGTGCGACCCCAGCAAGCCTTCGAGGGCATTCAGGTCGACGTGACGGGGCCCGGGGATCACGGCCATGACCCGCCGGCCGTCCGCGGCCTTCACGATCACGGCTTTCGCGAAGTCGCGCCCGCGTACGTGAGCGGCAGCGGCGACCCCTTGTGCCGTATAGGCCCTCTCGTGGGGCAGGACCTCGTAGGGCACCTGCTGCTTCTCGAGGAATTCGATGATCGGGCGGGAAGGCATGCGCCACCTCCTTATCAAAGCGCCTGACTACCGCTCAGGCGTCTCGGTGGTTGTGGAAGAAGCGGGCGAGCGCCGTCCGCTCGGCCTTCCCGATCGAGGCC
>JBKPBQ010000239.1:0-13201 GCA_046726955.1 Acidobacteriota bacterium | reverse complement strand
GAAAAATTCCCCACTGCTGCCTCCCGTAGGAGTCTGGGCCGTGTCTCAGTCCCAGTGTGGCCGTCCGCCCTCTCAGGCCGGCTACCGATCGTCGCCTTGGTGGGCCGTTACCCCGCCAACTAGCTAATCGGACGCGGGCTCGTCTCCAAGCGCCAGGCCTTGCGGTCCCCGGCTTTGATCCCCGATGTGACTCGAGGATGTCATGCGGTATTAGCCCCAGTTTCCCGGGGTTATTCCCCACTCGAAGGTAGATCACCCACGCGTTACTCACCCGTTCGCCGCTCTACTTGGGAGTTACCCCCCTTTCGCGCGCGACTTGCATGTGTTAGGCACGCCGCCAGCGTTGATTCTGAGCCAGGATCAAACTCTCCAGTTAAACTGTGACGCCCCGTTCGGCTTTTCCGCGTCCCGGGACGCCCCTAGTACTGAAGGAACGATTTGGTCCTCTGGCTGAACCTCAACTCGAAATTGTGTTTGTGTGCGCTACCTAGTTTTCAAAGAGCCACCCCGACTTCGGGGAAACCCGACCAGAATACAGGGCCGAACAAACCATGTCAACCCCGTCGCTGGTCTTTTTTGGCGGTCGCCCCTGCGGGCGCGACCTCCTCGGGGAACCGACTCAGGCAGGACCTGACGTCAACGCTTCCCGGAACCTCGGATACTACTTGGGTTAAGGTGTCTTGTCAAGCGGCTTACGTCCGCGGGTAACGGGGGCGGGAGGTCAGGCCGTGCTCTGAGCCCGCTGCTGCCTGGCCCAGGCGTTCTTGCGGGACTCCACCGCCGCGCAGAACGCGGTCGCGTCGTTCAGGAAGTGCCCCTCGATCTCCTTCGAGAAGCCGAAGACAGCCCAGGGCGTGTGCTCCGCTGCGAAGGCGAGCATCTCGTCGACCGCCTTCTCGCTGCCCTGCACCGTCGCCGAGCCGCCCTTGCACGAGAGGACGGCGTCGTAGGTCTTCCCGGTGGGGATGAAGTTGACGCTGTGCTTCGTGACCTTCTTGTAGGCCCACAGCAGGTCGTCGAGTCGCAGCAGCTCGAAGGTGAAGAAGGTCTTCTGGATGAGGAACCGATCCGTGAGCAGCCAGCCGCCGCCTCCCTTGAGGCGTGGCGCGCGAGCTTCCCGCTCGGCCGTCACCGCGACACCGATGGGATCGCCCCAGGTGGCGACGCGCTGGACGACCGGGTGCGAGCTCGGGTCCTGCAGGTGCTTCCAGGCCGACCCGCCGAACTTCACGAGGAGGATCCCGAACACCGCCAACCCCGCGAGGGCCCAGTAGCCCGGATACCGGAAGGACTCGTCGGTCAGATAGAAGGGGTAGAAGCGGGGCCGGAGCTCCCGCATCTCGGCCGAGTCGAAGATCTGCTGGTCGAGCTCGGCCGGCATCGGGGCGAGCTCACCCTCGAACGTCGTCCCGGCGCCGGAGCTGCTCCGGCAAACGAGCAGACGATCACCGACGACGAGTGCGAAGTACGCGCCGGTGATGGAACGACCGGTCTCGACCCCGTTCTGCGTCCGCACCGTGACCTGGTGGATCCCCGTGTCGATCGCTTCCGATCCCCGGACCCTGGCGTAGTACTTCTCTGCCGTAGAGACGTCCCGGATCGCGTCGAGATCGGCCTGACCCATGTCGTGGGGTCCGCCCAGGAAGTTCTCGACGTACCGGCGATTCGCGGCGACGAGCCCGCAGACGACAGCGAGCGCCACGGTCCACGCGATGAAACGCCGACGGCTGGTCGTCCTCACCGTCCTGAGGATCCACGTATCCATCGGACCTCCGAGCCTCTTCGCTCGACTCTGGAATGATCCGCAGGGCCGGCCACGAAACCACGTGACTCAGGTCACGCTCGTCGGCCACACTCGCCGTCAGCGCGGGGAATCGGGCGCGCCTTCCGTCGCGGTGACTCTCGCGTGGCGCTTGGCGCCGATGGAGATGGAGAGCACCTGGCCCAGCTTCACGGGAACGGGTGAGGACGGATCGAGCACCTTCCCATCGAGCTTGACCGCGCGCTGCCGAAGGAGCCGAACGGCTTCGCTCTTGGAGGGAACGGCGCCGATCGCGAGCAGGAGATCGTGGGGCTTCCAATGGTGCACGCCATCTGCTCCCGGGTGGACGGGCAGGTTTCGCTCGGGAACCTGTGAGGGCGCCTGTCCCTCCTGGTGGACGCGGCGCCACTCCGCCTCCGCCGCCTCCGCCGCCGCCGCGTCGTGGAAGTCGGCGACGATCTTCCGGCCGAGCGCCATCTTCGAGGCCATGGGCTGGCCCTTCGCCCTCTCCGCCTCGATCTCCGCCGGGCCCAGGTCCGTCAGCAGCAGGTAGTACCTCCACATGAGCTCGTCAGAGATGCTCATGACCTTCGAGAACATCGCGTCCGGGCTCTCCGTGACGCCGATGTAGTTGCCGAGGCTCTTCGACATCTTCTCGACGCCGTCCGTCCCTTCGAGGAGCGGGGTCGTCAGCACGACCTGCGGCTCGAGACCGTAGGCGGGCATGATGTCGCGCCCCACGTTGAGGTTGAAGAGCTGATCGGTGCCGCCGAGCTCGACGTCTCCCTGCAGGAAGACCGAGTCGTAGGCCTGGGCCAGGGGGTACAGGAACTCGTGGACCGATATGGGCTGGCCCGCCTCGTAGCGCTGCTTGAAGTCGCGGCGCTCGAGCATGCGCGCCACGTTGTAGGTCGCGGCGAGGCGGACGAAGCCGTCCGATCCGAGGGCGCCCAGCCATTCGCGGTTGAAGCGGATCTCCGTCTTCGCGGGGTCGAGGATCTTGAAGACCTGCTTCTTGTAGGTCTCGGCGTTCGCCTCGATCTCCTCGCGCGTCAAGGGGGGCCGCGTCTTCGAGCGGCCGGTCGGGTCGCCGATCATGCCCGTGAAGTCGCCGATGACGAAGACGACGCGGTGTCCGAGGTCCTGGAAGTGCTTCATCTTCCGGATGAGCACCGTGTGGCCGAGGTGGAGGTCGGGCGCCGTGGGATCGAAGCCGACCTTCACCACGAGCGGCTTGCCGCGCGCGAGCTTCGCGCGGAGCGACTCCGCGGTCACCACGTCCACGCAGCCCTTCGTCAGGTAGGCGAGATCCTTCTCGACGCTCAAGCGACCTCCCAGATCGAGCGGCGCTTCTCGAAGCGTACGCGACCCTCGAGCATCGCCCGCACCGCGCGGGGATAGATCCGGTGCTCGGCCTCGAGGATGCGGGCGGAGAGCGAGTCCACCGTGTCCGTGTCGAGGACGGGAACCGCCTCCTGGATCAGGATCGGACCGCTGTCGAGCCCCTCGTCCACGACGTGCACGGTCGCCCCGCTGACCTTCACCCCGCCCTCGAGCGCCTGCCGCTGGGCCTCGAGGCCCGGGAAGGCGGGCAGGAGCGACGGGTGGACGTTCAACACCCTCTCCGGAAAGGCACGGAGGAATCCCGGGGAGAGCAGCCGCATGTATCCCGCGAGGCAGACGAGGTCGACCCCGTGCTCGCGCAGCACGCCCACGAGCTCCTGATCGAACTCCTCGCGCTTGCGGCCGCGGTGGTCGCGAAAGACGGCGGGGATTCCCGCGGCACGAGCGCGGTCGAGCGCCGGAGCCTGCTCGACGTTCGAAGCGACGACGGCGACCTGGCCTCCGAGCTCACCGCGCGGCGCCGCGTCCACGAGCGCCTGCAGGTTCGTGCCGCGGCCGCTGACGAGCACGCCGATCTTCTTCATGGACAGAGCGCGACGTCACTCGAGCGTCACGCCCGAGCCACGGACGACCGATCCGATGACGAGGCTCGTCTCGCCGCGCCGCTCGAGAGAGTGCTCCACCTCGTGCAGGGCCTCGGGCCGGACTACGACCACCATGCCGATGCCCATGTTGAACGTCCGGAACATCTCGTCGCGAGTGACGGCGCCGCCCTTCTCGATGAGCCGAAAGATCGGCGGCACCTCCCACGAGCCGAGCCGGATCCGGGCTCCGAGCCCTTCGGGCAGGACGCGAGGAATGTTGCCGGGAAAGCCTCCCCCGGTGAGGTGGGCGAGGGCCTGCACCTTCCCGCGCTCGACGAGCGGCTCGAGGGCGGAGAGATAGCCTCGATGCGGGGCGAGCAGGGCCTCGCCGACGGTCGTGCCGAGCTCGCCGACGTGCGTGTCCACCTTGAGCGCGAGGCCTTCGAAGAGCGCCTTGCGGGCGAGCGAGTAGCCGTTCGTGTGCAGCCCTGCGGACGGCAAGCCGAGGAGGGCGTCCCCTTCGCGGACCTCGCGGGGGAGCGCCTTCGTCCGGTCCACGACCCCCACGATGAAGCCGGCGAGGTCGTAGTCGTCCAGCGCGTACGTCCCCGGCATCTCCGCCGTCTCCCCGCCGATGAGCGGGCAGCCGAACTCCGCGCAGCCGCGGGAGAAGCCGGCCACGATCTGCTCGACGCGAACCGGATCCATGCGTCCGAGAGCTATGTAGTCGAGGAAGAAGAGAGGGACCGCTCCCTGCACGAGGATGTCGTTGACGCAGTGGGCCACGAGGTCGTAGCCGACGGTGTCGTGGACGCCGGCCGCCCGCGCGACCTGGATCTTCGTCCCCACTCCGTCCGTGGAGGCCACGAGCACCGGCTCCTGGTAGCGCGTGAAGTCGGGGCGGAACATCGCCCCGAACGAGCCGATCTCGGAGAGGACGGAGGGGTTGAACGTGCCGCGGGCGAGGGCCTTGATGCGCGACTTCGCGTCGTCCGCGGCGTCGATGTCGACGCCGGCCTCGCGGTAGTCCATGGCCGGGCAGTGTATCGCCAAACCGCCGGGTAGAGAGAAGCACAGGATAAGATGGTCAACCGCAGACCGCGGCGCCAGTCGCGGAACAGCGATCCCCTCCCCCTACGTGGGGAGGGATAGGGTGGGGGGTCGATGAAAGGAGGAGAGATGATCAAGGAAGGAAAGCCCGCTCCGGACTTCACGCTGCCGAGCAGCGAGGGAGGAGAGACGAGCCTCTCCGCGCTCCGGGGCAAGACCGTCGTCCTCTACTTCTATCCGCGCGACATGACTCCCGGCTGCACGCGCGAGGCCTGCGACTTCCGGGACAGCCAGGCCCCGCTCAAGAAGGCGGGCGCCGTCGTCCTCGGCGTGAGCCCGGACTCCCTGACCGCCCACGACAAGTTCCGGAAGGAATACAAGCTGAACTTCCCGCTCCTCTCCGACGCGGACAAGAAGGTCGCGAAGAAGTACGGGGCCTGGGGCGAGAAGCTGATGTACGGCAAGAAGGTCACGGGGATGATCCGCTCCACGTTCGTCATCGACAAGGAAGGCGTCGTCCGCAAGGTCTTCCCCCGCGTCAAGGTCGACGGGCACGCGGAGAAGGTGCTCGACGCCGTGAAGGCGCTCGGCTAGAGGCGTCGGTGGCGGAACTGGCGGCGGCCGGCTTCGACGAGCTCGAGAGAACACTCGCCGACCGCCACCGCCAGGTCGAGGAGGCGCTCCGCCGGCTCGCTCCCGCGGGCGCCTCCCCGCACGTCAGGGCCGCGATCGAGACGAGCCTCTTCGCTCCGGCCAAACGGCTGCGGCCGATACTCGCCCTCCTCGTGGCCGACGTGCTCCGCGGCGACCCCGAGAGCGTCCTGCCCGCGGGCTGCGCCATCGAGATGGTGCACACCGCGTCGCTCGTCCTGGACGACCTGCCGTGCATGGACGACGCCGAGACGCGGCGCGGCCGCCCCACGTGCCACAGGGAGCACGGAGAGGCGAACGCCATCCTCGCCGCCTTCGCGCTCCTGAACCGCGCGTTCGAGATCCTCGCCCAGGGGTGGCCGGAGGGTCCCGACGCCGCGGCCCGCACCGCGATCGCGGCGGAGCTCGCGCGGGCGATCGGCCTCGACGGGATGATCGCGGGCCAGGCCCAGGACCTCGCGTCCACCGACCAGCCGATCGACTTCGCGACGCTCGAGTTCATCCACAGCCGCAAGACGGGCGCGCTGTTCATGGCCTCGGCGGACCTCGGGGCGCTCGCCGCGAAGGCGCGGCCCGCGGAGCGCGCCGCCGTCGTAGCCTACGCCAAGAACCTCGGCCTCGCCTTCCAGGTCGTGGACGACCTCATCGACGTCACCGGTGGAGCGGAGGAAGCCGGCAAGGACGTCGCCAAGGACCTGAAGAAGACGACGTTCGTGTCGTTCTCTGGAGTCGAGGGAGCGCGGGCCCTCGCCGAGGAGCTCATCGCGGCGAGCCAGGAGGCGCTCGCGGGTTTCGGGCCTCGGGCCCAGCCACTCAGGGACCTGGCGCGTTACGTCGTGACCCGAAGGCGGTAGGATTTGGCAAGCCAGTGGAAGTGAGGACGTGGAACCATGACGCGCTGCCCGGAATGCGAATCCGACCTCGAGCTCGACGGCTACGAGCTGGACGTCGGCGAGAACATCAACTGCCCGGAGTGCTCGATCGAGCTCAAGGTCACGAGCGTCGAGCCGAACGTCAACGTCAGGGCCGTCCGGGACGACGAGAACTGACTCGGTTCAGTGGACGGTGCCCGACCCGGGGCCCGTCACCGTCCCGAACGTCGCCACCGCCTCCGTCTCGTCGCCGTACATCTCGAAGATGGGGAGGAGCCGCGCCATGTAGAGCGTGCTCTGCACCCGCTCCGTGGCGTTCAGCAGCTTCAGCGCCGCCCCGAAGCGCTTCGCCGTCCTGAGCCCGGCCACGAGCTCGCCCACCCCCGCGCTGTCCACGAACGAGACCTCTGACAGGTTGACCAGGATCTTCTTCCGGCCCTCGGCGAGGAGCTCGTCGATGCTCTCGCGCAGGATCTGGTCGCCCAGGCCCGCCGTGAGCTTGCCCTTCAAGTCCACGATCACGACTCCCGACTTCTCGCGCACCTCGACGTGCATGGCCGCTATTCTACCGCTCGTCAGCGGGGCGGAGTCACCACCCGCTTGTAGGCCTCGGGCAGCCGGTCGATCGTCACCCGCTCCCGGGCCTGGCTCATGTAGGCCTGGAAGAGCTCGCTCTTCTTCTGCTGGCGGAGCGAGGACGCGATCGAGCCCTTCTGCTTGGCGAACTCGGCGGGATCGAAGGCCTTCTTCTCCAGGACGCGGATGATCGCGTAGCCCGCGGGCACGCGCACGGGATCGGAGAGCGTCTTCTCGGAGATCGAGAACGCGACGGCCTCGAGAGCCGCGCTCGTCCCGAGGTCGCCCAGCGGCTGGTCGCGGCCGGTGAGGCCCTGCGTCTCCTTGCGCACGAGCCCAACCGCCGCCGCCGCCTTGTCGAGCGTCGCCGAGGTCGCCTTCGTCTTGACCTCCTCGGCCGCCGCCTTCGCCTTCTCGAATGCGCGCTCCTCCACGAGGTCGGCCCTCACCTTGTCCTGGACGTCCTTGAGCTCCGGCAGGTGCTCGGGCTGGACCTCGGCGAGGGAGATGAACGCCGCCCCCCGCGGCAGCGAGAAGCCCTCCTTCTCCACGTCCCCCACCTTCATCTCGAACGCGCGGGTGGCGAGGGTCGGCGACGTCAGGGGCGTTGGAGGCGTGCCCCGCGCGAAAGCCGGCGACTTCTGGACCGTGAGCCCTTCTTCCTTCGCCGCGTCTTCGAGCTTCTTGCCCTTCCCGAGGAGCCCGGCGAGCGTTTCCGCCTTCTGCCCGGCCAGGGCCTCCACCTTCTCCATCGTCACCGTCTGCCGGATGCGCTCCTTCACGGACGCGAGCGGCAGCGTGCCCTCCTCCTTCACGGAGGTGAGCCGGATGATGTGATAGCCGAAGTTGGTCTTGACGAGGTCGGAGATCGTCCCCGGCTCCATCGAGAAGACGGCCTGGTCGAACTCCGGCACCATGCGCCCGCGCGCGAAGCACCCGAGGTCGCCCCCGCTCTGGGCGGAGCCCGCGTCCTCCGAGGACTTCTTGGCGAGCTCCGCGAAGTCGGCCCCGCCCTTGGCCTGGGCGAGCACCTTCTCCGCGAGTGTTTTCGCCTCGGCGTCGGAGTGGCCCTCCTTCGCGTCGGGCGTCGCCTTCACCTTGATCAGCACGTGGCTCGCGCAGACCTCGGCTTCCTGCTTGAACTCGTCGGGGTGCTGGCCGTAGTAGGCGTCGATCTCGCGATCGGTGACGGCCACGCGGGGCCGGAGCGTCTCGGGATCGAGGAGGATGTAGGAGAGGACGCGCTTCTCGGGAATCCTGTAGCTCTCGCGCTCCTTGTCGAAGCGCGCCTTGACGTCGTCGTCGCTCACCGTGACCTGCGGCCTGTAGCGCGCCGCGTCCGCGAGGACGTACTCCGCCTTCACCTGCTCGTTGCGGCGGCGGAACTCCTGCTCCACCTCCGCGTCGGACACGGTCACGGAGTCCGTGACGAGACCTTCCAGGGACTCGCGGAGCAGCCGCTGCCGCTCTCCCTTCTCGAACTCCGCCTCCGTGATGCCCTGCACCTGCAGGAGGCGCTTGATCTCCGAGGAGCCCACGTACCGCCCGTCCCGCTGGAAGCGGGGATCCGTGGCGATGGCCCGCCCGAGGGTCTCGTCGGACACCGTGACGCCCACGCGCCGTGCCTCGACCTCGACGAGCTTGTCCTCGACGAGGGCATCGAAGGCCTGGCGCTCCAGCCCCATGCGGCGCAGCGCCGCGGGGTCCAGCCGACCCTGGATCTGCTGGTAGAAACGGGCGATGTTCCGATAGGCCGCCTGGTACTCCCCGGCGGTGATGGGCACGCCGCCCACTCGGGCCACGACCTCGCCGGGCGAGCCCGAGGTGGCCCCCTGGAACATCGGGATGTAGAAGACGATGAAACCGGCGATCACGATCCAGAGGAACACGTAGAGCCAGCGCTTGTGCCGGCGCATCACGGCTAGGGCCATGTGTCTTCGAAGACCTCCCCGAAATTCGCGATTCTAGCCCCCGGGGCAGCACGCCGCAAGCCGGCCCGTCTGTGGGGTCGGCCTTTGCGCGTCCCCACCCGTTTCGTCTATACTCATGGGTCGCTTAAGTCGCTTGGGCTAAGGCATTTTTGAGGAGCATGGGGCGGCCCCTCCCGGGGGGCGTCAGCAGATCGGTGGCCTAAGAGATCCATGACGGCCGACAAGAAGCCCCAGAAGTCCCGGGACGACCTCATCGAGTGGTTCACGGTCTCCTACCGGACCATCTACATCGTGGCCGCCGTGATCATCGCCCTCGCGGGGAGCGTTGGCTACTATTTCTACAAGAAGTACGCGCCGCCCCCGCCACCGGATACCACCCCGGTCGCCGTCACCACCGCCCGCTTCGCCTCCCTCGAGGGGAGCGTGCAGGTCAAGCGCGCGGGGACGCTCGTCTGGGTGAACGCGGACCCGAGCATGACGTTGAGCAAGCTCGACCTCGTGCGCACGGGGTCGGGGGCGGCAGCCGAGATCCGCTTCTTCAACGGGGACGTGTTCCACGTGCGACCGGACAGCCTCATCACCATCGAGGAGGGCGCGGACAACCCCGCCACCCGCAACCGCCGGGTCTCGCTCTTGATCAGCTCCGGGGAAGCGAACTACCAGACCGCGCCCCGCAACGTGCCGGGGGCCACGACCACCATCCGCACTCCCACGGTCAACACCACGGCCGGCGAGCAGACCGCGGGCAACATCTTCGTGGCGGAGAGCGGCGACACCGGGATCAAGGTCTTCAAGGGGAACGTGGGGGCGGAGACGAAGACCGGGCAGAAGATCCAGCTCAACCAGAACGAAGGGATGAAGGTCACGGCTGAGGGCAAGGCCGGCCCGAAGATCGTGCTCCCCGACATCCCCGTCCTCCTCGCTCCGCCTCACCAGGCGGAGATCGCCTACGTCGACCCCGCGCGCTCCACGACCCTCCTCGCCTGGCGGCCCGTCAGCGCCGCGACGTACCACATCATGCTCGACTACAACCCCAACTTCGGGCGGCCGGTGGTGGACCGCAAGGAGTGGAAGAGCCCGTCCATGGAGCTGCGCGGCCTCGACGTCGGCACGTACTACTGGAAGGTGTCGGCCGTGGACAAGGACGGCGTCGAGGGCAGCTTCTCGGAGTTCGCGGCCTTCCGCGTCACGAAGCCCACCGCCACCGCCTCGCTCGCTCCTCCGCCCCCGCTCACCCTCGAGCCGCTCGAGGCGCGGGGGAACATCCTGCAGGTGAAGGGACGCACCGAGCCGGGCGCCTCCCTGACGGTGAACGGGCAGCGCATCGACGTCACTTCCGACGGGACCTTCAACGAGTTCATCACGCTCGAGCCGGGGGCGCGGCCCGTGGTGGTGATCCGCGCCACCGGGCTGAACGGCGGGGTCAACGAGCAGAAGCGCCCCTTCGTCGTCTCGTACTAGGGGCGCGATGGCGCGGGTGGTCGTGTTCGCCGAGCCCTCCCTCAAGCAGCGGCTCAAGGGAGCGCCGGGAGGCAAGCTCCGATACGAGTTCGTCGCCTCTCCCGCGAACGACCCGGCCGCGCTCGCCCGCGGCGGCTTCGACGGCGCGCTCGTGGAGTACGGCAGCCGCTTCCGGCCCGTGCACCTCCGGGCCGCCCGCCGCGCGGTGCCCGGCAAGCCGGTGGGAGCAATCCTCGTCCGACCGGCGCCGTCCGTCCTGCGCCGGGCGAAGAGCGCGGGGTTCGACTTCCTCGTCGAGGCCTGGGGACCGAAGGACCCGGCGCCGGAATCGGTGCTCGCGCACCTGCAGTCCGCGCGGGCGGCCAACCGCGAGCCACACGGCCGCGACGTGAGCGTCGCCCTCAAGACGACCACGAAGCGCCTGGCCATCCTCACCGACATCGTCAAGACCGCGAACTCCATCCTCGAGCCGCGGAAGGTGATCGAGCTGATCATGGAGAAGATCCAGCAGCTCATCCCCTCCGACGCGTGGTCGATGCTGATGGTGGACGAGGAGAAGCAGGAGCTCGCTTTCGAGCTCGCGCTCGGGGCCAAGGGCAAGGACGTCTCCGCCTTCCGCATCAAGATGGGGGAGGGCGTCGCGGGTTGGGTGGCCCAGACGGGCAAGGCGGCCATCGTCAACGACACCGCGAAGGACCCGCGCTTCGCTCCCCGCTTCGACACCAAGACGCAGTTCCAGACCCGCTCCATCCTCTGCGCGCCCCTCATCTCCCGGGGGCGCACGATCGGTGTCGTCGAGATCATCAACCGCGTGGGCGGCCGCTTCACGCAGGGCGACCTCGACATCCTCCTCACGCTCGTCGAGCCGTGCGCGATCGCCATCGAGAACGCGATGCTGTTCCAGCGGACGGAGCAGCTCACGATCACCGACGACCTCACCAAGCTCTTCAACTCGCGCTACCTGAACCTCTACATCAGCCGCGAGATCAAGCGCTGCAAGCGCCACGGCATACCGTTGTCCGTCATCTTCCTGGACCTCGACGGCTTCAAGGGGATCAACGACCAGTACGGCCACCTCGCGGGCTCGGGCACGCTCGCCGAGGTGGGCTCGATCCTCGCCCTCGCCGTGCGCGAGAGCGACATCCTCGCCCGCTACGGCGGGGACGAGTTCGTGGTCGTCCTCCCCGAGACGCCGGCCTCGGGCGCGCTCGTGATCGCGGAGAGGCTCCGCAAGGCCATCGAGGAGCACGGCTTCCTCCAGGGCCAGGGGCTGTCCGCCCGGATCTCCGCCAGCTTCGGCATCGCGTCCTACCCCGACCACGCCCTCACTCCGGAAGGCCTCATCCAGAAGGCCGACCAGGCCATGTACCGCGTCAAAGAGAGAGACAAGAACGGGATCGAGGTGGCAGTCTAATGTCGCGGCGGCACGCGCTCACCGCCCGGCGGGGCACTCGGTCGTGCGTCGCGCGCTCCGGCCTGATCACCCGCGCGGGCGGGTTCGACGCGGGTGATATCGGCATTCATCAATCAGTCGCGCGCTCTGCACGACGCTCGCGCCTTGGCGGGAGCGGTGAGCGCTTGATCGTCTTCGGCTGCAGGCCTAGATCCCGTTCCTTCGTCGGAGAAAAAACGACTTCATGAATCTCCGTTCCCTCCTCAACCTGAGCTTCCTGTCCAGCGACCTCGCGATCGACCTCGGCACCGCCAACACCCTCGTCTACGCGAAGGGCAAGGGGGTCGTGGTCTCCGAGCCCAGCATCGTGGCCGTCAACCGCGTCACCGGGAAGGTGGAGGCGGTGGGCAAGGACGCCAAGGACATGCTGGGGCGCACCCCCGGCAACATCGTGGCCATCCGTCCCATGAAGGACGGGGTGATCGCGGACTTCGAGATCACCGAGAAGATGCTCAGCCACTTCATCCGCCGCGCCCACAACCGCAACACGCTGGTCCGGCCGCGCATCATCATCGGCATCCCCTCCGAGGTGACGCAGGTGGAGAAGCGCGCGGTCAAGGACTCCGCGCTCAAGGCCAAGGCGAGCGAGGTCTACCTCGTGGACCAGGCGATGGCCGCGGCCATCGGAGCCGGTCTGCCCATCACCGAGCCCTCGGGGAACATGGTGGTGGACATCGGGGGCGGGACGACCGACATCGCGGTCATCTCCCTCGCCGGCATCGTCTACAGCAAGTCGGTGCGGGTGGCGGGCAACGAGATGGACGAGTCGATCATCCAGTACATCAAGAAGAAGTACAACCTGCTCATCGGCGAGCGCACGGCCGAGCAGATCAAGCTCGAGATCGGCAGCGCCTACCCGCTCGACGAGCCCCTGACCATGGAGATCAAGGGCCGCGACCTCATCGAGGGGATCCCCAAGACCCTCACCATCACGGACGCGGAGATCCGCGAGGCGCTCTCCGAGCCCATCAGCCTCATCGTGAACGCCGTGCGCGTCGCTCTCGAGCGCACACCCCCCGAGCTGTCCGCCGACATCGTGGACCGCGGCATCGTCCTCACCGGCGGGGGCTCGCTGCTCAAGAACCTCGACCGGCTGCTCCGCGAGGAGACGGGGCTGCCCGTCTCGGTGGCGGAGGACCCCCTGAGCTCGGTCGTGCTCGGAACGGGCAAGATGCTCTCCGACTTCGAGCTCTTGAGGAAGATCAGCCTGGACTAGCAGGCTAAGGAGCCTCGTTTCGTGTCCGCCGCAGTCATCGACGTCCGACGGGGGCGCTTCCTCCTCCTCGTCCTGGTGCTCATGCACCTCGCCGTCATCAGCAACCAGGTGGACGGCGGGGGGGGAGCGTCGCTCCTCGAGCGCGCCATCTTCTCCGTCCTGTCCCCGCTCCAGAACGGCGTGGGCGCCGTCGTCAGCGGGGTCAAGGGGGCGTGGAGCGGCTACGTCGGCCTCCGCGGCGCCCACGAGGAGAGCCGGAAGCTCGAAGAGCGCGTGCAATACCTGGAGCTGCTCCTCCAGG
>JBKPBQ010000238.1:0-8460 GCA_046726955.1 Acidobacteriota bacterium | reverse complement strand
CCTGCCCGCGCTCCGGGCCTCGCGCGTGGACCTGAACGAGGTCCTGAAGGAAGGCGGGCGCGGCTCGAGCGGGACGCGCCGCCGGGGCCGCAGCGCGCTGCTCGTGGCGGAGGTGGCGCTGTCGATGGTGCTGCTCGTGGGCGCGGGCCTGATGATCCGCGGCTTCCTGCGCGAGCGGAACGACCTCCCCGGCTTCGACGCGCAGCGGCTGCTGACCGCGGACATCCTGCTCGGGGGCAAGAAGTACTTCGACAAGACCCCGCAGGACACGAACCTCGTGACCGCGCAGGTCGAGAGGTTCTACGACGACCTGCTGGAGCGCGTGCGCGCCAACCCGGGCGTCGAGCGGGCGGGGATCATCAGCCGGCTCCCGCTGGACGTGTGGACGCACCCGTTCGTGATCGTCGGTCGCCCCGCTCCCGAGCCGGGCAAGGAGCCGCAGGCGGACCTGAACGAGGTGGACGCGCAGCTCCTGCCCACCCTCGGCATCAGGCTCCTGCGCGGGCGCGGCATCGAGGAGCGCGACGTGGCCGCGTCGCAGTGGGTGGCGGTCGTGAACAAGACGTTCGCGGATCGCCACTTTGCGGGCCAGGACCCAGTGGGGCAGGCGATCCAGGTCTCCATCGGACCGGCGGGGGCGACGAACACCATGAAGGAGCCGCAGGCCCGCGAGATCGTGGGCGTCGTGGCCGACGTCACCTACCCGAGCTTCTTCCGCGAGAAGCCCGCCGCCGTCTACATCCCCTTCCGGCAGCACCTCTGGCAGTACGGCCGCGAGGACGAATGGATGCACACCCGCAAGGCGCTCGCGATACGGACGACGGGGGATCCCCTCGGCCTCGTCCGCACCGTCGAGGCCGCGGTCAAGGAGGTGGACCGCGACCAGGCCGCCCACGACTTCATGACCATGGAGCAGCGGGTCGCCGACTCTCCGTCCGTCACGAACAGCCGGTTCTTCGCCTCGCTGTTCACGACCTTCGGCACGCTCGCGATCCTCCTCGCCATGGCCGGCGTCTACGGCGTCATGTCCTGGGTGGTGGGACAGCGCACGGGTGAGTTCGGCATCCGGATGGCGCTGGGGGCGCGTGCGCGCGACGTGGTGACGATGCTGCTCGGGCAATCGCTGCGGCCGATCCTGCTGGGCCTCGCCCTCGGCCTCCTCGGGGGCTTCGGCCTGAGCTGGGCGCTCAACAGCGTCTTCTGGCGGATGACGGTGGCGGACCCCGCCGTGCTCGCCGGGATCTCGGCGCTCATGCTCGCGGCGGCGCTCGTCGCGGCCTGGGTGCCGGTGCACCGGGTGACGCGCATCGATCCGCAGGAAACGCTCCGTTACGAATAGGCGCGGCAATCGTCCCCGTGCCATTGGGCACGGTGGGCATCGCCCTGGCGCTGCGTGTCCAGGCTCACTCCCGTGGGCGCCGCTATTGACTTGCGCGAGGCGCATTCCGTAGAGTCGAGATCCCTCCAGGCAATAGAACGCGGATGGTCCGGACCTCCGGGCGAGGGCCGTCCCGTGGTTACGACGCACCCAGAGAACGGGGGGCATGTCTCATGCGGACTGGCAGTGTCCGGAGGTCGTCGTCGGCCCGGTCGGTCTTGGCGGTCGTCCTGTCGTATCTCGTGCCGCTCTCGGGAGTTCCGCTGATGGCGGCGGAGGCGCCGGCCAAGCCGCAGCTCGGGACGCGCGCCACGAAGGCGGCGAGACGCCCCGTCAAGGACGGCGGGGTCGTCGCCGCCGACACGTCGATCCTCCTCAACGTCGGGCCCATCGAGACCTGGTCGCCCGACGTCCAGGCGATGCGGGAGGCGGTCGGCGGCTTCGCGGGCAAGCGGCTGCACCTCGTCCAGTTCGCCGGCCCCATCCAGCCCGAGTGGTACAAGGACCTCGAGGCGACCGGCGTCGAGGTGATCCAGTACATCCCGTCCTTTGCGTACCTCGTCTACGGCGACGCCACGGCGATCTCCCGCCTGCAGGCGAAGGCGGCTGCCTCCCCGGCCTTCCGATGGGACGGGCCCTACCTCGACCGCTACAAGGTCCAGGCGGGAGCCCAGGCGGACCGGCGCGCCCGCCTGGGCCTTCCCGACCGTGATTTCTTCGCCGTCCAGCTCGTCGACGATCCCGAGGCCAATGCCGAGACGCTGAAGCTCCTCGCCGACGCGAGTGGCGAGGAGCTCCGGAACGAGATGCGCCTGCTGAAGTACGTGGACGTGGTGGCGGCGCTTCCCGCTAGTTTCGTGGACACGCTGGCCGCCCGTCCCGACGTCGTCTACGTCGATCGGTACGCCGTGCCGACCAAGAACGACGAGCGCCAGGACCGGATCGTCGCCGGCCAGCTCGCGGGCAATGCTCCGAGCGTCGGCGACTACCTCGCCTACCTGGCCAGCAAGGGCTTCACGCAGGCCCAGTTCACCGCGTCGAACTTCGTCGTGGACCTCTCGGACAGCGGCGTGGACAACGCCACTCCGCCGGGCCCCAACCACTTCGCGCTCCACGTGAACGGCGACCTTCTTTCGGCCAGTCGTCTCACCTACAGCCGCCTCGTGGGCACGCCGAACGTGGGAAGCACGAAGCAGGGCTGCGACGGCCACGGCAACCTGAACGGCCACATCATTGCCGGTTACGTGCCGGATCCCAGCACGCTGCCCGTGCCGGCTGTCCACGCCGACGGCTCGGCCTTTCGCTACGGCCTCGGAGTCGCGCCGTTCGTGAAGATCGGCTCGTCGGTCATCTTCGACCCCTCCAATTTCACCTTCCCCAGCTTCCCGAGCCTTCAGTCGAACGCCTACAACGACGGCGCGCGCATCTCGAGCAACAGCTGGGGAGCGAGCGTCGCCGGCGCCTACACGACCGACTCGCAGGCCTACGACGCCCTCGTTCGCGATGCTCAGCCCGCGGGCTCGCCGTTTCCCACTCCGGGCAACCAGGAGATGGTGATCCTGTTCGCGGCGGGGAACGACGGCGCGGGGGCCACCACGGTAGGCTCGCCAGGGACGGGCAAGAACGTCATCACGGTGGGCGCCTCCGAGGGCGTCCAGGCGTTCGGTGCTTCCGACCAGTGCGGCGTCACCGACGCGTCGGCCGACAGCGCCAACGACATGGCCGGCTTCTCCAGCCGCGGCCCGACGACCGACGGCCGCATCAAGCCCGACATCGTCGCGCCGGGAACCCACATCTCGGGCGGTGTCTTCCAGGCCACCGCCGTGAACACGGGAACGGGCGCCGCCGCCGCGTGCTTCGACGCCACGGGCGTGTGCGCGGGGCCGGGGACGTCCAACTTCTTCCCGGTGGGCCAGCAGTTCTACACCGCCTCGTCGGGCACGAGCCATTCGACGCCCGCGCTGTCCGGGGCGGCCGCGCTCATCCGCCAGCACTTCATCAACAACGCGATCACGCCCCCGAGCCCGGCCATGACCAAGGCCCTCCTCATCAACTCCGCCCGCTACATGAACGGCACCGGCGCCGGCGGCAACCTGCCGTCGAGCAGCCAGGGCATGGGGATGCTCAACCTCGACACCTACTTCAACCAGGCGGGCGCCCGGATCCTGCGCGACGAGGTGGGCGCCGACATGTTCACTGCGTCCGGCCAGAGCCGGACGATCGCGGGCACGGTCACGAGCAACACGCAGCCGTTCCGGGTGACTCTCGCCTGGACCGACGCGCCTGGCCCCACCACCGGCAACGCCTTCGTCAACAACCTGGACCTCGAGGTCACGGTCGGAGGCAATACGTACAAGGGCAACGTGTTCGTCGGCGCCAACTCCACCCCGGGGGGAGCGGCGGACATCCGGAACAACACCGAGAGCGTCTTCGTGCCTGCGGGCGTCACCGGCGCCTTCTCGGTCAAGGTGATCGCCACGAACATCGCCGGCGACGGCGTCCCCAACGTTGGCGGCCCGCTCGACCAGGACTACGCGCTCGTGATCAGCAATGGCACGCAGTCGACGGCGCCGGTGATGGCAGCGGGGACGGCCTCGCTCGTTGCGGAGTCCTGCGGTGGCGGCAACGGCGTCCTCGATCCCGGTGAGACCGCGACCGTTTCCTTCTGCCTGCTCAACAGCGGAGTGTCGAACACCACGAACGCAGTGGGCACGCTGCAGGCCTCGGGCGGCGTCACGAATCCGGGCGCTCCCCAGACCTATGGCGTGATCGTCGCCGGCGGGGCCGCCGTGTGCCAGAACTTCACCTTCGCGGTCGGCGCCGTCGCCTGCGGGGCGCCCTTGACGGCCACGATGCAGGTCCAGGACGGCGCGACGAACCTGGGCAACGTCACGTGGACCCTGCCCACCGGCGTTCCCAATATCGCCTTCTCCGACAACTTCGACGGAGTGGTCACTCCCGCTCTGCCCGCGGGATGGACGAGCGTGCCTCTGGCCGCCGCCGACTTCTGGGCGACCTCCGCCACCACTCCGGATACCGTTCCCAACGACGCGTTCGTCAACGACCCGGGGAGCGTCTCCGATACGGCCCTCGTCACGCCCAGCATCGCGATCCCGGCGGGCGGGCCGGCCCCGGTTCTCAGCTTCCGGAACAACTTCAACCTCGAGGCCAACAGCGGCAACCCGGCCCAGGGCTTCGACGGCGGTGTCCTGGAGCTGAGCGCCGGAGGCGGCGCCTTCCAGGACGTCATCACCGCCGGCGGCAGCTTCCTCGGCGGCGGCTACACGCGCACCATCAGCGGCTGCTGCTCGAACCCGATCGCCAACCGGCAGGCCTGGAGCGGCAACTCCGGCGGCTACATCACGTCCACCGTCCAGCTCCCGGCGTCGGTGAGCGGCCAGACGATCCAGCTCCGCTGGCGCCGCGCCACCGACTCGACCGTGTCCGCCGCGGGATGGTGGGTAGACACGATCTCGCTGCAGGCGGGCACGACCTGCTGCACGGCTGCCGCGGACCTCTCGATCACCAAGACCGACAACCAGACGAGCTACTACCCGGGCCAGAGCTTCACCTACACGATCGTGGCCTCGAATGCCGGACCGAGCGCCGTCGCCGGCGCCACGGTGGCGGACGCCTTCCCCGCCGACTTCCAGGTCGTGACCTGGACCTGCGGGGCGAGCGCCGGCTCCTCCTGCGGCAGCGCGGGGGGCGCAGGAAACATCAACACGACCGTGGACCTGCCGGTTGGTGGCAGCGCGACGTTCGTCGCCACGGGCACGGTGTCCCTCGCCGCCGCCGGCACTCTCTCGAACACTGCGACGGTCACGCCTCCCGCGGGCATCAGCGATCCCGTACCCGGCAACAACAGCGCCACCGACAGCGACACGCGCTCGCCGGCGGCGAACCTCGGCATCACCAAGACGGACGGCAAGACGGAGTACGGCCCCGGGGAGACCCTGACGTACACGATCACGGTGTCGAACGCCGGACCCGACGCCGTGACGGGAGCCGCGGTGAACGACACGTTCCCCGTGGACCTCACGAGCGTCTCGTGGGCGTGCGTGGCGAGCGCGGGCTCCGCCTGCGGCAGCCCGAGCGGCACCGGCGACATTGCGACGACGGTGGACCTCCTGGCCTCCGGCTCCGCCACGTTCACCGCCACCACCACGGCCGCCCTCACCGCCGCCGGCGACATCACGAACACGGCGACGGTCGCCGCGCCCGGCGGGACCACCGATCCGGATCCGGCCAACAACTCGGCCTCGCACGCGAACACGCGGCACGCCGGGCAGTACTACACGGTCACGCCCTGCCGCCTCGTGGACACGCGGCTCGCCGACGGCCCCTACGGCGGCCCGATCCTCGCCGCGAACACGAGCCGCACGTTCGACGTCGACGGTGGGATCTGCGGCGTCCCCGTGGGGGCGACCGCGGTCTTCCTGAACGTCACGGTCGTGAGCCCCACGGCGACGGGGAACCTCCGGATCTTCCCGACCGGGACGCCCGTGCCCACGGTCTCCGCGCTCAACTACGCCGCTGGACAGACGCGCGGCAACAACGGGATCTTCAAGCTGAACGGCAGCGGCCAGCTCGACGTCCGGGCGGCCCAGGGGTCGGGAACCGCGCACCTCGTCATCGACGTCGCCGGCTACTTCCTGGAGTAGCCGTGTCCTCTCGAGGGGGGCCGACACCGTCGGTCCCCCTCGCTTCGTCCGTCGCGTGGAAGTGCGGTAGCCTTTCCCGCCCATGGGACGGCGGCCGTTGCCGTGGATCTGCGCGTTCGCCTTCGTCTTCATGGGCGCGTCCGACCGCGCGGCCGAGCTCCTCGTCCTCCAGAAGGACGCGCTCGCGCTGCTCGACCGGATCAACGCCGCTCCGGAGAGTCAGGCGGCGCCCCTGCGGCGCGAGGCGGCGGATAAGCTCGACGCGCTGGCCGCGGAGAAGGCCCTGCTGTCGTCCTCCCTGCGGGAAGCCCTTCGCACGACCGCTTCCGCGCTGCGGGCGCGGCCGCTCGCCGCGTCCGACGATCGGCCGCGCAAGCTGCTCGAGCAGGTTGCGCGGGAGCTCGAGAAGCCGGCAATCGGCCTCGACTTCGCGGGCAGCTACTCTGTGACGAGCAAGCCCGAGCCCGTCTACGGAGGACATTCCTCGGCAGGCGCCCCGCCTCCCTCGCTTCCCCCTCGCGGTGACGGCGGCCCCTCGCCCGTCCGGTTCGAGGTCGGCGCCACGCTGCCCCACGTGAGCTACTGCGGCGGGCCCACGAAGGACCACATCCTCGAGTCCACGGGCAGCGGCGTCGCCATCTTCGACTACGACGGCGACGGGCGGCAGGACGTCTACCTCGTGAACGCCTACGAGCTCAGCCCGTCCCGCGAGCCGATCCCGCATCGCAACGCCCTCTTCCGGAACCTCGGCGGCTGGAAGTTCGAAGACGTCTCCGCTCGCGCCGGTGTGGACGCCGCGGCCTGGGGCAACGGCGTCTGCGCGGGCGACTACGACGACGACGGACGCCTCGACCTCTACGTCACGAACTTCGGCCGAAACTTCCTCTTCCACAACGACGGCCGGGGCGGCTTCGTCGAGGTGGCGGCGGAGGCAGGGGTGGCCGCCTCCGGGTGGAGCACCGGCTGCGCGTTCTTCGACGCCGACGGCGACGGCGACCTCGACCTCTACGTCGCCCGGTACGTGGCCACGAGCTGGGACGAGCTGAAGACGGCGCGGCGCACGCTCGACTGGCGGGGAGGGCCGAAAGTCATGGTGGGGCCGGCGGGCCTGCCCGGCGAGGCCGACCTCTTCTTCGAGAACCGCGGAGACGGCACGTTCGTGGAGGCGGCCGCGGCTCACGGCCTCGCCGACGTCGGGAAGGCCTACGGCCTCGGCGTCCTCGCCACCGACTACGACGGCGACGGGTGGATCGACCTCTTCGTGGCCAACGACTCCAACCCGAACTTCCTCTACCACAACCTCGGCAACGGTCGCTTCGAGAGTGTGGCCCTCGCCGCCGGCGTCGCCCTGAACGCGAAGGGCCGCGCCCAGGCGGGCATGGGCGTCGACTCCGGCGACTACGACGGCGACGGGTGGCTGGACCTCGTGCTCACCACGTTCGCGCACGACACGAAGACGATCTTCCGGAACCTCGGAACCGGCGGCTTCGAAGACGCGAGCGAGCCGAGCGGGCTCGCCGCCCAGACCTTCGAGCCCATGGCCTGGGGCACCGCCTTCCTCGACGCCGACCAGGACGGAAGGCTCGACCTCTTCGTGGTCAACGGCCACATCTATGCGAACGTCGAGGAGTTCCCCGCGCTCAAGGAAACCTTCGCGCAGCGGAGCCAGCTCCTCCTGAACGACGGCGGCGGGCGATTCCGCGACGTCTCGGACACCGCGGGAGGAGGGCTGCAGCTCCGGCGCGTGGGGCGGGGCCTCGCCGTGGGCGACCTCGACGACGACGGCGATCCCGACCTCGTCGTGAACAACATGGACGACGCGCCGACGCTGCTCGAGGACCGCCCGCAGGCCCCGCACCACTGGATCTCGTTTCGCCTCGAGAAGGAGGGCAAGAACCGCTTCGCCATCGGGGCGCGCGTGACGGTGACGCAGGGGGGACGGCGGCAGATCCGCGAGGTGCGGTCGGGGGGGAGCTATCTATCGCAGAGCGACCTGCGGCCGCTCTTCGGGCTTGGGGACGACGCGGGGCCGGTTGATGTCGAGGTTCGGCTCGGGACGAAGACCTGGCGGTTCCCCGGTCTGGCCGTCGACCGCAGGTATCCCCTCACCCTACGGTGAAGTGATCAGATCCGTGTTGCTCACGAACGCGAGACGCCGGCCATCCGGCGACCACGACGGCACGTTCATCGTCCCCTGCCCGCCGTAGACGTAGGCGATGACGCGGGCGGGGCCGCCCTCCGCAGGCATCAGACGGATGTAGACGTGCTTGTAATAAGGATGGTCGTCGGGCTCCACGTCCCGCCCGAAGCTCAGGAACGCGATCCACTTCCCGTCCGGCGACAGGTGCGGGAACCAGTTGTTGAGCTCGTCGCTCGTCACCCGCTCGGGATTCTTGCCGTCCGGCGACATCCGCCAGA
>JBKPBQ010000237.1:0-5677 GCA_046726955.1 Acidobacteriota bacterium | reverse complement strand
GCGTCGCTGTAGAGCACGAGCTCCTTGGTGGCGAGCGCGTAGCCGCGGCGGAGGGTGCCCCCGAGCGTGCGGTTCGTCTCGTTGTGCACGACCCGCACCCGCGGGTCCGCGCGGGCGAGCGCGTCCGCCCGCTCTCCCGTCCGGTCCGTGGACGCGTCGTTCACGATCACGATCTCGAACTCCGCGCGCAGCTCCTCGAGCGCATCTCGCGCGGCGGCGACCGCGCGCTCGACGTAGTCCTCCTCGTTGTACATGGGGAAGACGACACTGACGGAGGGCGGGGGCAAGGCCCCCAAGGGTATCATCGGGTATGCGCGAGCTCGCCCGGGCGATCCTCGACGACGTCCGCAAGCGCGTCGTGTCGGGATATCCCGCGCAGGTGCGGGCGGCCATCGACTCGCTGACCGACGAGCAAGTCTGGGGACGGGCCAACGCCGGCAGCAATTCCGTGGGGAACCTCGTCCTCCACGTGTGCGGCTCCACCCGCCACTTCCTCGGCCGGGGCGTGGGCGGCACGGAGTACAAGCGGAACCGGCCGCAGGAGTTCGCGGAGCGAGGACCGCTGCCGAGGACCGATCTCCTGCGCGTCCTCGAGGACACGGTCGCGGAGGCGGACCGCACGCTCGCCGCCCTCGATCCGGACCGGCTCCTCGAGGTGTCCACCCGCGCCGGGGAAGCGCAGACGGTGCTCGCCCTCCTGCTGCGCACTGCCCATCACTGGGCGATCCACACCGGCCAGATCGTCTACGCGGCGAAGGCGATGAAGGAAGGGGCCTTCGACGAGCTCTGGCTGAAGACGATGCTGTAGAAGGAGGCCCGGATGCGCGTTCGTCTCGCGGTGTCGCTCGTAGCGTCTTCTCTCGTCCTCTCGGCGCTTCCTGCGCGTGCGGACCAGTACCGGAGCGGGTTCTGGATCGGCTTTGGCGCCGGCTACGGCTCAGCGAAGGTTGACTGCGACGGGTGCGGCTCCTCCGACCGCGAGGGCTCGCTCTCCGGCTACGTGCGCCTGGGAGGCACGCTCAACCGGCACGTCCTGCTCGGCGTCCGGGGGAACATCTGGACGAAGGAGCGGAACGGCACGCGCGTGACCCTCGGCAACGGCTCGGGCACGCTCACTCTCTATCCCGGAGCCTACTCCGGGTTCTTCCTCGAGGTCGGCCTCGGCGTCGCCTACGTGGACACGAGCGTGCGCCAGGGTGCTTTCGACGTGAGCGTGAGCAAGGCCGGGTTCGGCTTCTCGACGAGCATCGGGTGGGACCTGCGCGTGGGCCGAAACTTCTCGATCACCCCCTCCGTGGACTACTACTACGGCCACCCGGGCGACATCTCGCTCGACCGCGTGGTCGTTCTCTCCAACGTCCGGCAGAGCATCGCCGAGTTCGCGCTCGGCTTCACGTTCCACTGAGGGCGAAGAGGGCCTCCTTGGCCTTCGCGACGTGGGCGGTGACGTCCCGCTCGCTGCGAAACGCCATCTTTATCTTCTTGTCGCGCCCGACGACGTAGGTCACGCGCTTGGCGAGGCCGAGGAGCGGCCACGCCGCCCCGTAGGCCTTGATGACGGCGCCCTTCTCGTCGCCTACGAGCGTGTAGGGCAGGTCGAGGCTCCGGCAGAACTCGTCCGCCACCTGGGGCGTGTCCTTGCTCACGCCCACGAGCTCCCCCCCGAGCTTCCGGATCGACAGCGCTTCCCGGCGGAACTCGCCGGCCTCGCGCGTTCAGCCCGGCGTGAACGCCTTGGGGAAGAAGTAGACGACGGCCGACTTGTCCGCGAGGAGCCGGTGGAGCGTCGTCTCGCCCACCGCGAAGTCGGGGGCCGGGTCGCCGATCTGGAGCACGGCCCGACCATAGCCTCCGCCGCCCTCTCCGGCAAGGCCGGCCGGTACTAGAATCCGGGCATGGCGAGGGCGGTCGTGGTCGGCAGCGGCAGCGAGATCGCCCGCAACCGGGTCACCAACGAGATGCTGGCCCGGATCATGGACACGACCGACGCCTGGATCCGCGAGCGCAGCGGCGTCGAGACCCGCTATTTCGTCGAGCCCGGCACCGCCACCTCGGACCTCGGTACGGCCGCGGCGCAGAAGGCCCTGGAGAGCACGGGCGTCGCCAAGGACGAGATCGACCTCGTCGTGTTCGCGACCATGACGCCGGACCACTACTTTCCCGGCTGCGGCTCCATCCTCCAGGCCAAGCTCGGGCTTCGTCCCGTGCCCTGCTTCGACATCCGCCAGCAGTGCTCGGGGTTCCTCTACGGTCTGCAGCTCGTGGACGCGCACGTTCGCTCCGGGATGGCGAAGACGGTGCTCCTCGTGGGCGCGGAGGTCCACTCCGGGTTCATGCCCTGGTCGGCCGCGCAGTTCGACTACATTTACGGCCGCAGTGCCGTGCCGCCGACGCAGGAAGAGCACGCCTGGAACACGCGCTTCCGCCACCTGACGGTCCTCTTCGGGGACGCGGCGGCGGCGGTCGTGGTGAAGGCGATGGACGGCGAGAGAGGCATCCTCGACCAGGAGCTCCACGCGGACGGGCACGACGTCGAGAAGCTCTACGTTCCCGGCACGGGCTTCAAGCACCGTCCGTACACGGACCCCGGCCAGTTCCAGCGCGGCGAGCACATCCCGGTGATGGACGGTCGCTACGTCTTCAAGATGGCCACGACGCACATGGTCGAGGTCTCGCAGGCGCTCCTGAAGCGCAACGGCGTCCAGGTCTCGGACCTCGCCATGGTTCTCATGCACCAGGCGAACAAGCGGATCAACGAGTACTGCCAGAAGGCCCTGGGCCTCCCCGACGAGAAGGTCGTCCACAACATCGAGCGCTACGGCAACACCACCGCCGCCACCATCCCGCTCCTGTGGGACGAGTGCGTGCGCGGGGGGCGGATCAAGCCCGGCGACCTCGTGCTGATGACGGCCTTCGGGGCGGGCATGACCTGGGGTGCGACACTCGTGAGGGCCTGAACATGCACTTGATCGGTCTCTGCGTCGCGCTACTCGCCGCTCCGGCGGCAACCGCTGCGGCTCCCCTGACCGTGGGCACGGTGAGCGCGCGGCCGGGCGAGGCCGCGAGCGGCTGGCTCGAGGTCGCGGACGCGGAGGATCCCGGTGCGCGCATTCCCGTGAGCGTCGTGAACGGCGCCAAGCCCGGTCCGGTCCTTGCGCTCGTGGCGGGCACGCACGGCTACGAGTACACGTCGGTCGTGGCGCTGCCCCGCGTGCGCGCGCGCCTCGACCCCGCGCGGATGACGGGCGCCGTCATCCTCGTTCACATGGCCAATCCGCCCGCGTTCTTCGGCCGGCGCATCTACTACAACGTGGACGGCAAGAACCTGAACCGCATGTACCCGGGCCGCGCCGACGGCACGCAGACGGAGCGGATCGCCGCCACCATCTTCCGCGAGGTGATCGGCAAGGCGACGCACCTCGTCGACATGCACTGCGGCGACGGCAACGAGTCGCTACGGCCGTACGCGTACTGGCAGATCACCGGCGACCCGAAGATGGACGCCGCGGGCAAGGAGCTCGCGCTGGCTTTCGGCCTCGACCACATCGTGATCGACCGCGAGCGCCCCAAGGACCCCTCGAAGAGCGCCTACACCGCGAACACCGCGGTCCTCCACGGCAAGCCCGCGATCACCGTGGAGTCGGGAGGCCTCGGCGCGACCGACGAGGTCTCCGTGGCCGCGCAGGAGGCGGGTGCCCTCTCCGTGATTCGGCACCTCGGCATCATGGATGCGCCTTCCCTGCGCGTCGACAAGCCGCTCTTCGTGGACCGCTCGGAGGTCCTGCTCGCTCCTGCCACCGGCGTCTGGTCGTGGCGCGTCGAGAAGGGCCAGTCCGTCGCGGAAGGGGCGCTCATCGGCCGCGTGCTCGATCCCTTCGGGGCGGTGCTCGGCGAGGTGAAGGCGCCGTTCGGCGGAGAGGTCCTCTACGTCGTGGCGACACCGCCCGTCACCAAGGGCGAGCCCGTCGGCTTCGTCGGACACCTCACGGAGCAGTCCCCGTAGACAAGGAGACGAAACGGCCATGAACGCCCGCCTCGCTCTCGCCTTTGCGCTCCTCTTCCCCGTCGTCGCCGAGGCGGAGACGACGGTCGTCCGCGCCGGCCGCCTCGTCGACCCCGAGAAGGGCACGGTCTCCCTCGACCAGACGATCGTCGTCGAAGGGGAAAAGATCACGGCGGTGGGGTCGAGCCCCGCCGTGCCCCCGGGCGCGCGGGTGATCGACCTCTCTTCGCTCACCGTGCTCCCCGGGCTCGTGGACGCGCACACGCACCTCGGCATCACCTACAAGGACATCCCAGAGCACAACGTCTACTACCTGACGTACGTCCTCGACTCGACGCCGCTGCGCGCGATCCAGGCCGCGTCGAACGGCATCCAGCTCCTCGCTTCCGGCTTCACCGTCGTGCGCGACCTCGGCAACAACGCGCTCTACGCGGACACCGCCCACCGCGTGGCCATCGACCAGGGCTGGATCCCCGGCCCCACGCTCGTGAACTCCGGGCTCATCATCGGAGGGCTCGGCGGGCAGTTCTGGCCCACGCCGGAGATGGCGAAGCAGCACGGCATCGTCTACCCGGAGTATCGCGACGCCGACACGCCCGACGAGATCGTGAAGGCCGTGCGCGAGAACATGCTGTTCGGGGCGAAGATCATCAAGATCTGCGTCGACTGCAAGCCCTGGGGCTACACCGTGGACGAGATGAAGCTCTTCGTCTCCGAAGCGGCCAAGGGCGCGCTCAAGGTCGCGGGCCACGTGCAGACGCCGGAAGGGGCGACGCGCGCCATCGAGGCGGGGATCTGGTCGATCGAGCACGGCTTCGCCCTGACCGAGGAGCACCACAAGAAGATGGCGGCGAAGGGGATCTACCTCGCCTCCACCGACACCCCGAAGGAGTTCGCGCGCAGCCCCGAGGAGTACGACGTCACGGTGGCCAAGCTGAAGAGCGCGTGGCGTAACGGAGTGAAGATCACGTTCTCGACGGACATGGACTACTGGCGGACCGGCGACACCCGCACGCGCGGGGAGCTCACGATCGCGTTCCTCTCGACCTGGAAGGACGCGGGCATCCCCGCCCCCGACGTCCTGAAGGCGCTCACCACGACCGGCTTCGCCTGCGCGCAAGTGGACAAGGAGCGCGGCCCCGTCCGCGCGGGGATGGCCGCCGACTTCATCGCCGTCCGCGGCAATCCGCTCGAGGACATCGACACGCTGCGCGACGTACGCTTCGTGATGAAGGACGGGCTCGTGTTCAAGCAGGACGGGGTGATGACGCCCGCCGCGTTCTTCCACCCCGGCCCCGTCAAGGGCTGGCGCAAGCGCTGAGCGCCGGCTACTCCGATCGCAGGACCGCCGCGGGATCGAGCCGGCTCGCTCGCCGCGCCGGTCCGTAGCCCGCGAGGAGCGAGGTCAGCGTCAGCACCGCGGCCACCGCGGCCAGCGTCGCGGGGTCGTGGGGGGCGACGCCGAAGAGCCAGGCCTCGAGGAGCCGCGACGCGGCGAGGGCGCCTGCGAGGCCGAGGGCGAGGCCGACGCCGGCGAGGATCGCGCTCCGCTTCAGCACGAGGACGACGAGCGCCGACGGCCGGGCGCCCAGCGAGAGGCGCACGCCCAGCTCGTGTCGGCGCTCAACGACGGCACAGGACAGGACGCCGTAGAGCCCGAGCGCGGCCAGGAAG
>JBKPBQ010000236.1:0-4893 GCA_046726955.1 Acidobacteriota bacterium | reverse complement strand
GGCCACGCCGACGCGATAACTGACTGGAATGCCATCGCTGTTCCGGTGATCGGCGCAGCGGGCCCACTCCGTCCGGGAGGAACGCCAACACTCGATTTCGCGACCCTCCATGTCGCGATGTACGACGCCGTCGAAGCCATCGACGGACGCTTCCGTCCCTATCACGTGGAGATTCCGGGAGCTCACGGCTCCACGGCAGCGGCCGCCGCGAAGGCCGCGCACGATGTGCTCGTCAATCGCTTTCCGGACCAGCTCGCGTTCCTGGACCAGACCTATCACGATTACCTGCTGAACCATCAGATACTCGAAGACGATCCCGGGGTCGCGGTAGGCGAGGCGGCCGCCGCGGGCATCATCGCCTTTCGAGCGAACGACGGAAGCTTCCCGCCCAACTTTCCGCCGTTCGTCGGCGCGGACGAGCGGGGCGTCTGGCGTCCCACTCCTTCGTACATAGGCAACCCACCGGGGCCGCCTCCGCCCTTCGCGCCGATGGCCGCGCCCTGGCTGGGCAGGGTAACGCCCTTCACGCTGCATAGTCCCACCCAGTTCCGTCCCGGCCCGCCGCCGGCACTGACGAGCCACCGGTACACGAAGGATTACAAGGAAGTCAAAGCCCTCGGCTCTTTCTCGGACAGCGAGCGCACTCCCGAGCAGACCGAGCTCGCGTATTTCTGGGCCTTGAACTTCTTCGCCGTATTGCACCAGAGCCTCAGGAACATCGCAGACGCGCAGAGCCTCGACATCGACGAGAGCGCGCGATTGTTCGCTCTCGCCACAATAGCGATGGCCGACGGAGCCATCACTGTCTGGAACACCAAGAGACACTACGTGCAATGGCGACCCGTAACCGCCATCCACGAAGGGGACCACGACGGCAACCCGCGGACCCACGGCGACCCGACCTGGCAGCCGTTCCTCAACACTCCGAACTACCCCGACTACATCTCGGGCGCCACCTGCGTGACAACCGCGCTGATGCGCATTCTCGCGCTGTTCTTCCGGACCGATCACATGACGTTCTCGATCACGACCACGAACCCCCTGGCGACTCAGCAGACCCGCACGTACAGCCGGTTCTCGGATGTGGCCAAGGACGTTCTCGACGCCCGCGTCTACCACGGCGTTCACTTCCGCACCTCCGACAAGGTGGCGTACAAGGTGGCCCGGCGCGTGGCCAAGTGGGTGTTCAAGCACGTCCTGCGGCCCGTCGACGACGATGGTGACGACGACGACGACCGCGACGACGACGACGCTGACGACGGGGGACGCGCCGGCCGCGATTACTGACCGCCAGGCGACGCTCGAGCGGGATCGGTCTCTTCGCGCTCCTACTCGGAGCGCAGCACGACCACCGGATCGAGCCGGGACGCGCGACGCGCGGGGATGAGCGTCGCGAGGATCGAAACCAGCACGAGAACACCCGGGACGACGACGAACGTCACGGGGTCCTGGGGGCTGATCCCGCCCCCAGGAGCCCGCTCGCCATCACTCGCGCCATCGCGAGCCCCAGGCCCACGCCGACCACGAGACCGACGAGGACGAGCCGACCTCCCTGCCCCATCACGAGCCGCAGGACGTCGCTCCGGCGCGCGCCGAGCGCGATGCGCACGCCGATCTCCCGCGAGCGCTGGCTGACCGCGTAGGAGATGAGCCCGTACAGGCCCACCGTGGCCAGGGTGAGGGCGACGAGGGCGAACACCGCGAAGAGGCCGGTGACGACGCGATCGCTCGCCAGGGCCTCGAAGAACGCGCGTTCCATGGTCTTCACGTCGTAGAGGGGCTGGTCGGGATCCAGGCGCGCCACCTCGCGGCGCGCCGCATCCACGATCGGGGAGAGCGGCTCCCCGCGCACGAAGAAGGTGAGCGCTCGCGACGGGTGCTGGAGCAGGGGAACGTAGACCCGAGGCAGGGGCGGGCTCGCCAGGTCCTCGGCCACGTTCGCGGAGACGCCCACGATGGTGAGCCATGGCGAGTCCGAGCCCCCGAGCCGGATCCGCTTGCCGAGGGGATCGCTCCCTGGGAAGTAGCGCGAGGCCAGGGCCTGGTTCACCACGGCCGCCGGCTCGGCTCCCGGCGCGTCCGCGGAGGTGAACGCACGGCCCTTCGTGAGGACGAGGCCGAGCGTGCGGAAGTAGTCCGTGCTCACGACCTCGCGGGCCGCCCAGGGCGGGGCTTCGTTCCGCGGCGGCTCGGCTCCTTCGACCACGAGGAGCGTCGTCATCGGGGAGTCGAGGAGCGGCCGGGCGGTGCCGGCGGCCACCCCGCGCACTCCAGGAGCGGCGAGAAGCGATTTCTCGAGCTCCGCGGCGAACCCCCGGACGGAGTCGTCGCTCGCATAGCGGGTCGCCGGGAGCTCCGTCTTCAGGGTGAGGAGGCCGCGGTACTCGAAGCCGAGATCGAGCCTCTGGACCGCCAGTGCCATCCGCACCGAGAGACCGGCGACGATCAGGAGGGCGATCGCGAGGGCGAGCTGCCCCGCCACCAGTGATCCTCGCAGGCGCGCGCGCCCTCGCGAGGCGCCGACCGCCCCCCCCGCCGACTCCTTCAGGAAGGTCACGAGGTCGAGCCGCGTGGCCTGGAGGGCGGGGAGGAGGGCGAAGAGCAGGGGAGCGAGGAGGACGAGGCCGGCGCAGAAGGCGACGACCCGGCGGTCCACGACGACGAGCTGGAAGAAGGGCTCGAACGTCACGGAGCGGATCACGTCGAGCCCCCAGCCCGCGAGGATGACTCCGACGACGCCGCCCGCGGCGGAGAGCAGCAGGCCTTCCGTGAGGAGCTGGCGCACGAGACGGCTGCGGTCCGCGCCGAGCGCGGCGCGCAGCGCCGTCTCCCGCTGGCGGGCCGCCCCTCGCGCGAGCATCAGGCTGGCCACGTTCGCGCAAGCCACGGCGAGGACGAGCCCCACCGAGATCGCGAGAAGGGCGAGGACGATCCAGGAGCTGGCGCTGCTCATCCCCTTGCGGAAGGGAACCACCCGGGTTCCCCAGCCCGCGTTCGTCGCGGGGTGGTCCTGCCCTTGCCTTTCCGCCCGCGCCTGGATCTCCGCTGCCGCCTGGGCCACGTCGACCCCCGGCTTGAGACGTCCCGTCACGAGCAGTGAGCGGTTCTCGCGGTCGGCGGGGTCGGCAGTCCGCGCGAGGGGAGTCCAGACGTCGATCTCGCTGAACGTCCCGATCTCCATCGCGGGGTCGAGCACGCCCACCACCACGTGGGGCTCGCCGTCGAGGCGCAGGGTGCGGCCGACGACCGCGGGATCGGAGCCGAAGTGCCGCGCCCAGAAGCCGTGGCTCAGGAGGACGACGGCCGGCGCTCCCACCCTGTCGTCCGCGGGCTGGAGGACGCGGCCCATCCACGGCTGCATGCCCCACGTCCGGAAGAGGCTCGCCGTCGCTCGCTCGTCCTGCACGCGCAGGGCCTCCCCCGTCCCCGTGAGGTTGCGGGTGGTGCGGGCGGTGGCGGCGAGGTCGTCGAGGGTGCGCGTCTCCTGGCTCCACTCGAGGAAGTCCCCGTAGGCGACCCCCTGACGGTCGTGGGCCCGCTCGGGGTGCGTGGCGAAGACGAGCACTACGCGCGAGGGGTCGGGCAGCGGCAGCGGCCGCAGCACGAAGAAGTTGATGAAGCTGAAGACGACCGCGTTGACGCCGACGGCGAGGCCGAGCGTGAGCACGACGATGGCCGCGAAGCCGCGCTGCTTCAGGAGCTGCCGGAAAGCCAGGCGGAGGTCCTGCCCGAGCTGGTCCATGGTCGACTCCTCTGCTTGCGGGTGCACCGATGCAATCCCGGGACCACGCTCTTTAACGCGGGCAAGGCCGCGTCCTCTCTGGGGTTTCCGCCGGCCACTCTCGCGGCCGATCGCGCCTCCGCCGCCCGGACGCGGACACCCGCGTCCCGCCCGCGGAACGGCCTACACCGTGACCGGCTTGCTCCTCGGACGCGCCGGGAACGGCTTCGGCGGCGTCTTGGGCCCCGCCGCCGCCGGCCGCGGCTCGAGGGGCGGGATGAGCGCCACCTTGAGCACCTCGTCCACCTCGTCCACGAGGTGGAACTGCATCGACCGCTTGAGCTGCGGCGGCACCTCGTCCAGCTCCTTCTGGTTGAGCTTGGGGCAGACGATCGTCTCGATGCCCGCCCGGCGGGCGGCCAGGATCTTCTCCTTGAGGCCGCCGATGGGGAGGACGTTGCCGCGCAGCGTGATCTCGCCGGTCATGGCCACGGATCGCTTCACGGGCCGGCCCGTGAAGATCGAGATGAGCGCGGTGGCCATCGTGACCCCGGCGGACGGCCCGTCCTTGGGGATCGCTCCCTCGGGCACGTGGACGTGCAGGTCGTGGGTGGCGAAGAAGTCCTCGCGGATGCCGTAGATCCGGGCCCGGCTGCGGGCGAAGGACAGCGCGGCCTGCGCGGACTCCTTCATGACCTCGCCGAGCTGGCCGGTGAGGGTCAGTCGGCCTTTCCCGCGCATGGCCGTGGCCTCCACGAAGAGCACGTCGCCTCCGGTGGCGGTCCAGGCGAGGCCGGTCGCGATCCCCATCTCATCCCTCTTGAGCCGCTCCTCGGGGAGGATCTTCGGCGCGCCCAGGTAGCGGTGGACCGAGGAGGGCGTGATGCGCACCGCGGTCGTGTCTCCCTCCGCGACCTTGCGCGCGACCTTGCGGGCGATGGACGCGACCTCGCGCTCCAGGTTCCGCAGACCCGCCTCGCGCGTGTAGCTGTTGATCATCGAGCGCAGCGCGCGGTCCGTGTAGACGAGCTGCGCGGGGGTGAGCCCGTGCTCCTCGACCTGCTTGGGGACGATGTGGCGCTTCGCGATCTCGAGCTTCTCGTCCTCGGTGTAGCCGGAGAGGCGCAGCACCTCCATGCGGTCGAGGAAGGCGGGCTGGATGGTGTCCGTGA
>JBKPBQ010000235.1:0-9375 GCA_046726955.1 Acidobacteriota bacterium | reverse complement strand
CTTCCGGACCTTTGCCCCCCTCGGCTACGACAAGCTCGTGGACACGCTCCTCGCCCGCAAGGTCACCGTCAACTACCAGCCGGATACGACGCCGACCTGGGCGAACATGCTGATCTCCTGGGCGCCGTTCCTCCTCCTCATCGGCTTCTGGATCTTCTTCATGAGGCAGATGCAGACGGGCGGGAACAAGGCGCTCTCCTTCGGGAAGTCGAAGGCCAAGCTCCTCGCCTCGCAGCAGAAGAAGGTCACGTTCAAGGACGTGGCGGGCGTCGACGAGGCCAAGGAGGAGCTGCAGGAGATCATCGAGTTCCTGCGCGAGCCCCAGAAGTTCCAGAAGCTCGGCGGCCGCATCCCCAAGGGCGTGCTCCTCATGGGCCCCCCGGGGACGGGCAAGACGCTCCTCGCGCGCGCGATCGCCGGCGAGGCCAACGTGCCCTTCTTCTCGATCTCGGGCTCGGACTTCGTGGAGATGTTCGTGGGTGTCGGCGCCTCGCGCGTCCGCGACCTCTTCGAGCAGGGCAAGAAGAACGCCCCCTGCATCATCTTCATCGACGAGATCGACGCCGTGGGACGCCACCGGGGCGCCGGCCTCGGCGGCGGGCACGACGAGCGCGAGCAGACACTCAACCAGCTGCTCGTGGAGATGGACGGGTTCGAGTCGAACGACGGTGTCATCCTGATCGCGGCCACGAACCGGCCGGACGTGCTCGACCCCGCGCTCCTGCGGCCCGGCCGCTTCGACCGCCGTGTCGTGGTCTCGCGGCCCGACGTGCGCGGTCGCGAGGGCATCCTCCAGGTCCACACCCGCAAGATCCCCCTCGCCGACGACGTGGAGATCGGCACCCTCGCCCGGGCGACGCCGGGCTTCTCGGGCGCCGACCTCGCGAACCTCGTGAACGAGGCGGCACTCCTCGCCGCCCGCCACAACCAGAAGTTCGTCACGATGTCCGACTTCGAGAGCTCGAAGGACAAGGTCCTGATGGGCGCCGAGCGCAAGAGCATGATCATCACGGAGGAGGAGAAGAAGGTCACCGCCTACCACGAGGCGGGCCACGCGCTCCTCGCGGCACTCCTGCCCCACACCGACCCGCTCCACAAGGTCACGATCATTCCTCGCGGGATGGCCCTCGGCCTCACCCAGCAGCTCCCCACCGAGGAGAAGCACAACTGGAGCAAGGACCAGCTGGAGAGCCGCATCGCCGTGTGCATGGGCGGGCGCATCGCGGAGGAGCTGACCTTCTCGCAGATCACGACGGGCGCGCAAAACGACATCGAGCAGGCGACGGAGATGGCGCGGAAGATGGTCTGCGAGTGGGGCATGAGCGACACGCTGGGGCCGCTCACCTACGGCAAGAAGGAAGAGGCGATCTTCCTGGGCAAGGAGTTCAACCGCCACCAGGACTACTCGGAGGCCACCGCCCTCAAGATCGACGCCGAGGTCAAGAGGATCGTGACCGAGCAGTACGAGCGGGCCGCGCGCATCCTCACGGAGAAGCGCGGGGTGCTCGTGGGCGTGGCGGAGGCGCTCCTGGAGCACGAGGTGCTCGACGCGCCCCAGCTCAAGCAGCTCATGGCCGGCGAGCCGCTCGAGGTGAAGCCGGTCGCCAAGTCGTTGCCTCCGCCGCGGGAGGGCAAGGTGGACGAGGGCGAGCGCAAGCCGGGGATCCTCCCTCCGCCCATGGCCGCGCCCAAGCCGACGTCCTAGAGCAGGGCGCGGAAAAGTGTCCCTTGCGCCGCGATCCGCCGCAGACGAACACGGTAGACGGCGGCGGCTCGCGCGAGAAGGTAATTCCGCTTTTTCCGCACCCTGCTGAGAGCAGGTCGATCGAAGGGCGGGCCTCGCGCCGGCGGTACCGGATCCCGCTGCGCGGGGCCGAGGTGGAGCTGGGCGGGCGTACGCTCGTGATGGGCGTGCTCAACGTGACGCCCGACTCCTTCTCGGACGGCGGACGGTTCGCGGACGCGGAGGCGGCGGTCGCGGCCGGGCTCGCCCTCTTCGCCGACGGGGCGGACTGGGTGGACGTGGGCGGGGAGTCCACGCGCCCGGGAGGCGCCTCGCGGGTGGCCGTGGACATCGAGCGTGCGCGCGTCGTGCCCGTGATCGAGGGGCTGCGGCGCCGGGGGGCGGGGGTCGTCTCGATCGACACGACCCGGGCGGAGGTGGCGCGCGCCGCCCTGGACGCGGGAGCCGATCTCATCAACGACGTGAGCGGCCTCCGCTTCGACCCCGCGATGGCGGGGCTCGTGGCGGAGCAAAAGGTACCGTCGGTGCTGATGCATCTGCGGGGAGACTTCGAGACCATGCACCGAGAGCCCCGGTACGCGGACGTGATGCGCGAGGTCGCGGCGGAGCTCGAGGACTCGCTGCAGCGCGGCGAGAAGGCGGGCATCGCGCGGGAGAGGATGATCGTGGACCCGGGAATCGGCTTCGCCAAGACGGCCGCGCACAGCCTCGAGGTGCTCCGCCGGCTTCCCGAGCTCGCCGCCCTCGACCGACCCCTCCTCGTGGGGCCGTCGCGCAAGAGCTTCATCGGCAAGGTGCTCGACCTGCCGGTGGGGGAGCGCCTCTTCGGCACCGCGGCCGCGGTGGCCGCGGCCGTGCTCGGGGGCGCCCACGTGGTGCGCGTCCACGACGTGCGGGAGATGACGCAGGTCGTCCGCGTCTGCGACGCGATCCGCGGGGAGATCTAGGTGGTCTTCGAGCGGATCGCCGCGCTCGTGTCCGGCACCGAGTTCCACTGGTGGGACGCGATCGACATCCTGCTCGTGGCGTTCATCATCTACCAGCTCCTGCAGTTCATCCGCGGCACGCACGCCGTGCAGATGGCGCTGGGCGCGATCGTGCTCGTCGTGCTCTTCTGGACGTCGCTCCTCCTGAACCTGGAGACGGTCAACTGGCTGCTGCGCACGTTCCTGCCCTTCCTCGTGTTCGGCATCATCGTGATCTTCCAGTCGGAGATCCGGAAGGTCCTGGCCCATCTCGGGAAGACGCCCTTCCTGGGCATGGCAGGCGCGAAGCACGAGGAGGAGGTCATCGACGAGGTCGTGCTCGCCGCCACCACCCTCGCCTCGCGCAAGACGGGGGCGATCATGGTGCTCGAGAGGGAGATGGGCCTGCGCAGCTACATCGAGACCGGCATCGCCCTCGACGCCGTGCTCACCTACGACCTGCTCATCAACGTCTTCACCCCGGAGACGCCGCTCCACGACGGGGCCGTGATCATCCAGGGCAACCGCATCGCCGCCGCCGCCTGCTTCCTCCCCCTCACCGTGAACCCCGAGCTCTCGCGCACGCTGGGCAGCCGGCACCGCGCCGCCATCGGGCTCTCCGAGGACACGGACGCGGTGGCGGTGGTGGTGTCGGAGGAGACGGGGATCATCTCGCTCGTGGAGGACGGCCGCATCCGCCGCGAGCTCGACGGCAAGGCGCTCAAGATCGCCCTCGTGGACACGCTCGCGGGCAAGGCCGTCCACCGGCCCGCCCCCGCCCCCGCCACGGTGGACGCGCGCAGCGAGTGAGCGGCCGCCCGCGATGACGAACCTCTCCCTGAAAGCGGTCAGCCTCCTGCTCGCGGTCGTGCTCTGGTTCGTGATCGCGGGGGAGAGGAGCTCCGAGCGCGGCCTCACCGCCCCCCTCGAGCTCCAGAACTTCCCGAAGGACTACGAGCTCACCGGCGACCTCCTCGACAGCGTCGAGGTGAGGCTGCGCGCCTCCCCGGGGATCATCCACCGCCTCTCCCAAGGCGACGTGTCGGCGCAGATCGACCTCGCGGGCGCGGCCGAGGGCGAGCACATCGTTCACCTCACCCCCCAGACGATTCGCGTCCCCTTCGGCGTCGAGGTCGTGAAGGTCACGCCGTCGATCGTCACCTTGAACTTCGAGCGCACCATCCAGCGCACCGTGCCCGTGCGTCCCCGCCTCCTCGGCCGGCCCTCCGCCGGCTACGAAGTCGCGGAGATCTCGAGCGAGCCGGCGGAAGTGCGCATCGCGGGGCCGAAGAGCCGGGTGCAGGAGATCGAGAGCGCGTTCACGGAGCCGGTCTCGGTGGACGGGGCGCAGGCGAGCGTCGCGGATTCCGTCACCGTCGGCGTCGACGACCCGATGCTGCGCCTGCTCGGCGCGAGCCGCGCCCGGGTGACCGCACGCATCCGGGAGATCCAGCAGCGGCGCACGTTCGAGAAGCTCGCCGTCACCGCGCGGGACGGCGGCGACGCCCAGGTTCGCCCGGCCACTGTGCGCGTGGTGGTGGAGGGGCCCACCTCCCTCGTGCGTCGCCTTCGCCCCGAGGACGTGCATCCCTTCGTGACGGTCACGGACGACGCGACCGCTCCCGCGAAGGCGAAGGTGAGCGTCGACCTCGGCCAGGAGGGCGTGAGCGTGGTGTTCACCGAGCCCGCGGAAGTGACGGTCCGGCCGGCCACTTCCCGGAGGAACCCATGAGCTCGAGCCGGACGCTCTTCGGCACCGACGGTATCCGCGGCGTCGCCAACGAGGCGCCCATGACTCCCGAGCTCGCCCTCTCGCTCGGGCGCGCGGTCACGTTCGTGGCGGGAAGGGGCACGCGGCACGCTCCGCGCGTGCTCATCGGGAAGGACACGCGCCTCTCCGGCTACATGCTGGAGACCGCCCTGGCCTCGGGAGTCTGCTCCATGGGCGGGCGCGTGCTCCTCTGCGGCCCCATTCCCACTCCGGCGGTCGCCCACCTCACGGTGAGCATGCGGGCGGACGCGGGAATCGTGATCAGCGCCAGCCACAATCCGTACGCCGACAACGGCATCAAGGTCTTCGGGGGCGACGGCTTCAAGCTGCCCGACGAGGCGGAGGCGGAGATCGAGGGGCTGCTCACCGATCCGGAGCGGCTGGGGGCGCGCAAGACGGGCCCCGGCATCGGCCGGGCGGAGAAGCTCGAGGACGCGCGCGGGCGCTACGTGGCCTACGTGAAGTCGACCTTCCCCCGCGACCTCTCGCTGGAGGGTGTGCGCGTGGTGGTGGACGCCGCCCACGGCGCCGCCTACCGCGTGGCTCCGCTCGTGTTCAGCGAGCTCGGGGCCAAGGTCTACCCGATCGGCGTCCGGCCCAACGGCGTCAACATCAACCGCGAGGCGGGGGCGCTCCACCCGGAGCACGCGCGCAGCGAGGTCGTGAAGCACGGAGCGCAGATCGGCATCGCGCTCGACGGGGACGCCGACCGCGTGATCGTGATCGACGAGAAGGGCCAGATCGTGGACGGCGACGCGGTCATGGCCATGTGCGCCACGCGCATGGCCCGCGACGGCGAGCTGCGCAAGGCGACGGTCGTCGCCACCGTGATGAGCAACCTCGGCCTGGAGCGGGCCCTGAAGTCGCAGGGCCTCGCGCTCCTGCGCACGCACGTGGGTGATCGCTACGTCGTGGAAGCGATGCGCCAGGGTGGCTTCAACCTCGGCGGTGAGCAGTCGGGACACCTCATCTTCCTCGACCACGCCTCCACCGGGGACGGGCTCATCGGCGCCCTCCAGGTCCTCGCGCTGATGATGCGCATGGGCCGGCCGCTCTCGGAGCTCGCACACGCGGCGATGGAGCGCGTTCCCCAGGTCCTCGAGAACGTCACGCTGCCCTCGCGCCGGCCCCTGGAGGAGATGGGCGAGCTCGCGCGGGCCACGGAGCGCGTCAAGTCCGCTCTCGGCGGCGACGGCCGCGTGCTCGTGCGCTGGAGCGGCACCGAGCCCAAGCTGCGGATCATGCTCGAGGGTCCGGACGAGGACCGCATCCGGACGTGGGCGAAGGAGCTCGGCGAGGCGGCGCGGAAGGACGTGGCCTCGCCGGCCTGACGCCCGATCCCCGCCGCCCCGGCCGAGTGGGCTATCGGGCGTCCGCGAGCTTCTTCCAGCGTGCGCGCCAACCCGTGGCGCAGGCCGACGCCAGCCGCGCCGTGTGCTGCGCGAGGCCCGCCGCTTTCCCGGTCTCGTGCGCCCCGAGCAGCGCGTGGGCCAGGCGTTCGATCCGCTCGCCTGTCCGCCCGGCGAGCCTCGCGGAGAGGAAGCCCGCCTCGAGGAGGATCTTCGTGCGCAGCACGGCTTCCTTAGACGGCTCCTTCACCCCCGCCAGCGACGGATCGCGCGCGTAGCTCCTCCCGACCGCGATCGTCGTCGCCGCCGCGCTCGTCACGTAGACGCCGAAGACGCCGAGCTTCGCCAGCTCGTACGCCTCGCGCAGCCCCAGCCCGCCGGCCCACAGCAGCCGGATCCCCAGCCGGCGCGCGAGCGCTTCCGCATCCCGGACCTGGCCCAGGGTGAGGAATCCCCGGCCGTCCTTCGCGGAGCTCTTCAGCAGGCGCTTGCCGGTGGCCTTGTCGATGGTGTCGATGAGCACCACGCGCACGCCGTGGGCGGCGACGGTCTCGAGCCACGACCGGAGGCCGCGCGCCAGGTCGCGTCCGACGTCCACGTGCCCTTCCCGCAGCAGCCCCTGGTCCACGAAGAAGACGGGCGCGGCCGACCAGTCCGGCAGCCAGGCCTGGACCTGCTGGACGACGTGGTCGGTTTCGAGCCGCGTCAGGGGAAAGCATCCGTACTTGCCGAGGTTCGCGCCGTGGCTGCGCGCCGTCGTCAACCCCACCCAGACGTTGCGGGCGATGGTGTCGGTGTCGGGAAGGTTCGCCGTGCGAACGCGAACCTTCTTCTTCGCCGCCGCGCGCAGGATGGGGCCCACGAGGCCGGGGGGAAAGTAGTCGAGCAGGCCGGCCAGGGACACTGCGCGGTCCGCGTCCCTGCGCTTGAGGCCTTCGACGACGACGACCTCGATGCCGACGCGGGCGGCCAGGTCGATGGCCGCGAGCGCCTCCTGCATTCCCGGCGGACCGAGCTTCACCCACGCCGCGAGCCCGAGCGCCTGGCCCGGCGGGGCGCCTTTGCCTCGCCTCCCGGCCGCCTCGCCCGACCTCACGAACCGGACGAGCTTCCGGAGAGCCGCTTGCTTCTTCCGTGTCGTCATCCTGGCGTAGCGCGGAATGTCCACGAAGACAGTGAGCGGGCGCGGCCGGCCGTCCGGCGTCTCGACGAAAGGCTTGAACGCCGCGGCGATCTCCCTCTTTGCGGCGTCGACCGCGCGCTCGCCGTCGCTCTCGAGCAGGACGAGCGGCTCGCGCTTGTAGACGCGCACGTTCACGCGAGTTCCGATGTTCGTCGTGATGAGCACGCGGTCCACGCAGTCGAGCCAGATGTCGGCGTACTCCTCGGGGCCCACGGCCACTTCGCCGATGCCGCCGAGACGCTCGGCGTCGACCGCAACCCCGACCACGAGTGGCGTCGGAGCCACCGCGCGGGGCAACGCCCGAACCTTGGGCGACTCGAGCGCCGCATCGCGGATGGCCGCGGCCGCGCTTCCCTCGTCGCTCACGCCGAGGAACGGCCCGTATCGCTCGTCGTCGTAGTCCTTGAGCGACGCGCTGGAGCGCGTGGGGTCGCCGCCCAGGTAGAGAAGGGCTCGGCGCGCGCGCGCCCGGGCCGCGGCGGTCGCCCCGCCCCTGGCCACGGCGCCGCGATACTCGACCAGCGCTTCCCGACAGCTGTCCGCGACTGCGCGGTCCTCGCCCGCGGTACGCACACGTCGGACGCGCAGGAGCGCGAGAGGGCTCCTTCGTCTGGTGACCCGGCGCACGTGACTCATCGCTTGCGGCCTCCGCCCGCGCGCCTTCCCCGGACGGCCGGGGCGAAGATCATCCAGTCGTCGTTCGCGACGAACCTCCTCCGGCGTCGGTCCCACTTCTTCGGCAGCCGTCTCGCAGAGGCTTCCAGGAAGGGGAGGAGCGGCTTTCTCGGGGGATGGCGTTCCTCCTGGTCGTCGAGGGCGATGGGCTTCCATCCAGGGAAGCGGCGGCGATACGACGCGAAGCCGAAGCCGTCGAAGAAGCTCTCGGTCCCGACGAGAGGCATGTACCAGAGGCTGGGGGCGGCCGTGCGATTGGGCTTGATCGGCACCTCGGCTTCCAGCCGCGCGAGCAAGTTCTGGCCCACCCGGTCGCCGGCGAGATGCCGCTTCAGGTCGGCGAGGGCCGCGAAGTCGACGTACGGGCTCACGAACAGGACGGGCTTGCGCTGCTGCCGGGCGACCACGATCTCGTGGACGGTGCCGACGCTGTAGATGTTCGTCGGGCAGTAGGCGACGACGAAGTCGCTGGCATCGACCATCCGCAGGTCGATGTGCAGGCTCGGCCAGAACGCCTCGGAGCACGCGGCGCGCGCCCGCGCGCCCCGAGGCCCGGGCGCGAACGTCCAGGCGTCCCGGTGCTGGGTGGTGGCCTCGCCTTCGTAGCCGTAACCGTCGAACCCGCGGACGTCGGGCTTCACCCACGGATCGAAGACGGTAACGCCCAGAGACGCGAGGAACTCGCCGACGCGAGTGCGCCAGCCGTGCTTCTTCTCGTAGGCGCGGGACGCCACGAAGTCCATGGGCCCCGAGAGATAGACGCGCGAGCCGGCCAGCAGCTTCCCGGGTGTCATCGGCCGTTGTAGCTGCGCAAGTCGTTCCGGACGTCGGCTGCCTTGCTCCAGCTCGCGATCCTTCGGCCGAACATGTAGTACCGCGGCTCCGCTCCCCACTCGAGCTTCGACGCAGCGTCGATCGCGGCCGCGGGCTCGGCGCGGTTGAAGAGGGTCTCGACCTCACGCGACATCCCCCGCGGCGTGATGTCGGCGAGGGCGGAGCCCTCCGCCACGAAGCCGGCCTTCACCATCGCCGCGAGCTGAACCGGATGGCCGTAGACCCTGCGGCCCCGGGCCACCACGGCCACGAAGAGGTCGGAGAGGGCGGCGGTGAGCGCGACGTAGGCCTGGAGGACCGCAGCGCCGAAGCGGTTGCCTGGCCGGATGTTGCGCGTGGTGCACCAGTGCTCCCACACCTTCCCGCCGTCGCCGCGCTCGGCTGCGGTCTTGTCGAAGTCCTGGCGCCGCCAGCGATTGAAGCGATCGCTGGGATCGGCGACACCGCGCGCCGAGATGCGTCCCTTGGAGTTGCCTTCGACGAACCCGAGGAGCTGCGACCGCTCCAGGAGCGCTCGGCCCTCCTGGCTGTCGAGCTTCACGGTCCGGGGACTGCCGTTCCGGCTCGTGACGCTCGCGAAGTAGTCATCGCCGGTCGGATCGTGGGAGATCTCCAGCCAGAGAAGCGAGCCGTCGGCGGCCCGTCGCACGCCGCCGCCCGCCACAAGGTGGCAGCTGCTGTGCCAGGCGCCGTCGTCGAAGTCGCCCGGGTTCCCGGGGCCGATGTCCGCGCCCCGCACGAGGCTGCGGTCGAGCCAGAGGCGGCGCAGCGCCTCGGCGTTCCTCGGCGAATCGAGCAGCTCGCCGGTCGGGGTGACATCGAATTCGAACGTACCGCGTGACATGGTCTACCTC
>JBKPBQ010000234.1:0-4743 GCA_046726955.1 Acidobacteriota bacterium | reverse complement strand
GCGGTGGTGATGGCGAAGGCGCCCGCAGCGAGGCCGACGCCGCAGAGGATGTCGAACCCCATCCAGAGCCCCCACGGGAAGCGGTCGGAGAGGTTCGTCACCGCGCCCAGCCCTCGTGTGAACCGCACCGCGACCACGGCGCCCCCTGCCGCGAGGAGCACGTAGAGGAGAGCGGTCCAGAATCCAGGTCGCAGTCGGCGATGGGAATTCATGCGGCCTCCTGCTCCACCGCCGCCGGCCGGGCTTCGGCCGCGGCCACCTGCTCGCGCCGGTGCGTGATCCACCACACGCCGAAGAGCGCTGCCCCGCCCACACTCACGACCGCGGGCACCTTGCGCAGCGCCTGCCAGGTGAGGTTGGGCGGCGGCGTCTCGCCCACCGCGGCGAAGCCCAGCTCCTCGAAGGGAACAGGCGACAGGAACAGCACCGAGGTCCCGCCCACTTCCTTCTCGCCGTAGACACGCGGGTAGTAGGCATCGGGGTTCTCGCGGATCCGACGGTGGGCCTCGGCGAGCAGCTCCTCGCGCGTCCCCGCGACGCTCGCTTCCGCCGGGCAGGCCTCGACGCACGCTGGAGGCGAGCCCGTCTGGAGGCGCGCGGCGCACATGTCGCACTTGCGAACGGCGGGCGCCGCCTTCGACCACTCGTAGCGCGGCACTCCGAACGGGCAGGCGAGCATGCAGTAGCGGCAGCCGAGGCAGCGGCTCTCGTCGTACGTCACGGGCCCGAGCTCCGTCTTGCGGAAGGCGCCCACCGGGCAGGCGCTGGCGCAGCTCGGGTCCTCGCAGTGCATGCAGAGGCGCCGCACGTAGCGGTCGTCGCCCTTGTCGAGGAGGACCGTGAAGGTCGTGGCGTCGAGCTCGGCCTCTTCGCCCGTCCCCGGGAAGGCGTGCGACTCCTTGCAGGCCTGCGCGCAGGCCCGGCAGCCGATGCAGCGCGTGATGTCCACGAGGATCGCCCGCGCGGCCTCGGCTCCGGGGGCGGCAGCGGTCAGGGTGCTCATGGCTTCTCCTCCCTCGGGCCCTACGTGAGCAGGAACTCGCGGACGAGGCGCTTCCAGTCCTCGGGAGGAAGGTGGCGGGCGAAGTCCGCGACGGGCTCGCCGCCGTCCTGGAGCACCGATCCCGAGAGCGCCATGAGACGGAGGTCGAGCGCTTCGCGCGCGTCTTCGATCCAGCGGCGGGCGAGGCGACCCGAGAGCAGGTTGCGGAGGTTCGCGGCGAGATGAGGCGCCCTCACCTTCATGACCCATCCCCGACCGTACGGATCGCGCGTGGCGAGCTCGGGATGGGTGCGCAGCTCCTCGTTGACGGCGACGACCTCTCCTTCCACGGGCGAGACGAGCCGCGCGCTCCGGCCGTCCACCTTCACGTCGAATCCGGGTCCGCCCTGGATCAGCCAGTCGCCGAGAGCGGGAGGTGCGATCTCGCGCGCGGGACCGGTGAGGCGCCGCGCGAAGTCGTCGAGGCCGACGAGCACGGTGGAGCGGCCGGCGGGACGAGCCCAGGCGTGTCCGCGGTGATAGTAGAGCGCTTCCGGCAGCTCGTAACCCGCGACCCACACGGGCTCGCTCGTCGCTTCGGGTGCGGGAACGCCCGCTTCGGCGGCTTCCTGGCCGCGACTCACCAGGTAGTCGGCCAGGATGAAGAGGGCGAAGAACGCGACCACGATGAGAACGGTCATGGCGTCCTCCTTGCGGCCGGGGCCTCTTCTCGTCCGCCGCCCCGATCCTGGCCGGGCGAACGCGGCTGACCGACACGGGAGCAAGGGACGTTCCCCGCGCAGGCCGAAGGACACTACTGCCTCCAACTCCGTCGGATCGTGTCGGTTGCCGGTGCAGCGCTTCTCAACAATCCCGGGCGGGGGTGTTGAGAACCTCAGCAGTCGCGCAGTTCTTCCTGCGCGCTCCGCGGCTGCGCGCTTCTCAGAGCGGGGCGCCGGCATGACCGGCACCTGCGCGCGCGGACCTCTCTTCGGCGGCGCGGACGTTTCGGGCGACTTGCCACTTCGCGGCCTGCGCCATGAGCCCGAGCTTGACGCGCGTGGCCGGGAAGCGCCGGTTCGAGAGCGACCGCGCCTCGTCCGGCAGGAGCACGAGGCTCACGTGCACGTTCGGGGCACAGCCGATGGGCAGCCCGCGCTCCATGCACGCCTCGTAGAGGCGCTGGAAGACGGGCACGAGGAGACCCGTCTCCGGAGGCGGGATGTCCGCGTAGTCGGTGCCCGCGAGCGGGCGGAACACGCAGACGGTGGGGACGGCGCCCACGGACGTGATCCAGTCGATGGCGCGGATCGAGGACTCCGCCGGCTCGAGGCCCGCGATGATCTCGCCGTTCGTGACCCACGGCTCGTGGCGCGGACCGCGCTTGCCGAGCGACGCGCAGTATCGAATCGCGTCCAGGTAGCGTTCGAGGCCGTACTCGCGGTTCTTTCCCGGACAGACTTCCTTGAAGAAGCAGGGATCGAAGATCTCGAAGCAGAAGGACACGCGGTTGACGCCCATCGCGCGGAGGCCGTCGTAGCGGCGGAGGTCGTGGTGGGGCGGTGTCTGCACGCCCACGAGCAGGCCCGTCTTCTCCTTGATCCGCCGGATGTAGGGCTCGAGGATGTCGAGGTACGTGTCGCCCGCGTAGTGCCCCGTGTTGAAGTCCACGTAGGTGATGCCGGACTCGCGGCGAGCGGCGAGGACGACCTCGAGGACCTCCTCTACCGACTTCTCGTCCGCGTCGTCTGCGCCGAGGTTCAGGCCCACCGAGCAGAACTTGCAGTTGGCGCGCTGCGGCTTCTCCGTCCAGTACTCGCAGACCTTCGCCGGGTAGATGCCGAGATAGGTTCCCTGCAGCGTGCCCACGCGGCGCATGGGCTTGCCGCTCGTCGTCCGCTCGTCGTACCAGGAGGGCTGGGGGGAGAGACGTACCCCCGCAACCTTCTCGGCCTCACGCTCCAGGAAGTAGCCGCCCGCCGTGCGCTTCAGGATGTAGGGAGAGCTCGCGGCGAACTTCTCCACCACGGGGACGTTCGTCCAGAGGCCTCCGGGCAGGACGATCTCCAGACCGCTGCCGAGGCCGGCGCGGGTGCGCATCACCCTCCGGCCTCCGTCCTCCTCGACGAGGCACGAGTCGTCGAGCCGCATCCCGCGGCAGAAGAGGTCGAGCTTGAGAAGCGCGGGGTTGGCGCGCACGGCGGCAGTGGAAGGCGTCATGGGTCTCCTCGATCAGCAAAGACGGCTCACGGCGAGAGCCGCTCGACTTTCCAGCCCGCTCCCTCCCGGACGTGCAGGATGCGGTCGTGAAGGCGGTTCTCGAAGCCGTGCCAGAACTCGATCCGGTCGGGACGGAGGCGATAGCCGCCCCAGTCCGGGGGGCGCGAGACGGGCTGTCCGACGAAGCGCTGGTCCACCTCGCGGACTTCCTCCAGCAACTGCCGCCGCGAAGGCAGGGGCGCGCTCTGGCACCACGCCCAGGCCGCCACCTGCTGGGCGCGGGGCCGGCCGTCGAACTCGGCGTCCGACTCCTCGGCGGGAAGCTTCTCGACGATCCCCTCCACGCGGACCTGGACGGCGATCCCCGGCCAATAGAAGCAGAGGGCGGCGCGCGGGTTCTCCGCCAGCTCGCGGCCCTTTCGGCTGGCGTAGCTCGTGAAGAACACGAACCCTCGCGCGTCGTGCGCGCTCAGCACGACCATCCGGACCGAGGGCTGCCCCGAGCCGTCGACGGTGGCCAGAGCCGCCGCCCGAACCGCGCGCGACTCGATGGTGCTCGCGCGCACGAGCAGGTCGTCGAAGCGCCGGTGCGGGTCGCAGTCCGTCCACTCGGGACGCGGCTCAGGCAACGAGGACCGGGCAGGGAGCATGTCTCACCACGCGCTCGGTGTTGCTGCCCATCACGCGGTCGGCCAGGCTGTCGTGGCCGCGAGTGGCCATGACGACGAGGTCCGCCCGCTCCTCGCGCGCGACGCGCACGATCACGTCCCAGACCGATCCCCGGTGCACCTGCGCGGTCACGGGAAGCCCCGCGAAGTCCTCCTGGAAGTACTTCCAGAGGGTCGACTCGGATATCTCGGTCGTGGAGGCCGCGACGTTGAGCGCGATGACCTCCGAGGAGAAGCGCCGCGCGAGGAGCGCCCCCATCGGGAAGGCGAGGCGCGAGGCCACGGAGAGGTCGGTGGGCACGAGGATGCGGCGGTAGGACAGGGCCATGCCGTGCTCGGGCTCGCGCACGCAGAGCACGGGCCGGAAGGCGTGCTGCATCACCTTCTCGGTCACGGACCCGAGCAGGAGGTGGGCGAGGCCCTCGCGGCCGTGCGTGGCCAGGACCGTGAGGTCGGGCTGCGCGGAATGGATGAGGTCGAGGAGGCTCCGGGTGACGGACACCCGGCGCTCGACGACCACGCGGTGGCTGACCTTGAGCGTCTCCGCGCGCCGCTTCAGGCACTCGCAGGCGTGGCGCTCCGCCGTCGCCCAAACCTCGTGCTCGTGGGCGAAGGCCCAATGCGCCTGGCGGTGGTCGGGGACGGGGACGGCGTGGTACAGCACGAGCGAGGCCTCGAAGCTCTCGGCGAGGAACCGCGCGTGGTCGAACGCGCGGTCCGACTCCGGCGAGAGGTCCGTCGGGAAGAGCACCTCGCGGACGGCGACCATGGCTGCCTGCCTCCCCCTCCGGGATCGCTAGGACGACGAGTGGATGTTGAAGAGCACGGTCACGGTGAGGATGAATTCCGTGGGCTGGCCGTTGAGGAGCAGCG
>JBKPBQ010000233.1:0-5128 GCA_046726955.1 Acidobacteriota bacterium | reverse complement strand
CGTCGCCGCGGCGTTCGGGCTCGTCCGGCTCGGCGCCGAGTGGACCGGCGCGTACCGCCCCGCCGTCGACATCGACCTCTCCATCCGGGCGCTCCCGCGGTACGCGCTGCTCTCGCTCTCGCGCGGGCTCGCCGCCTACGTCCTCTCCCTCGCCTTCACGCTGGGTTATGGCTACTGGGCGGCCCACGATCGCGCCGCGGAGCGCCTCCTCATCCCGCTCCTCGACATCCTCCAGAGCATCCCGGTGCTCGGCTTCATGCCCGGGCTCGTCCACGCCCTCGTGGCCCTCTTCCCCCGCACGAACCTGGGCCTCGAGCTCGCCGCGGTGATCATGATCTTCACCGGGCAGGCGTGGAACATGACGTTCAGCCTCTACCACTCGCTGAAGTCCGTGCCGCAGGACATCAAGGAGGTCTCGGTCGTCTACCGCTTCGGCTGGTGGGAGCGCGTCAAGTGGATGGAGCTGCCCTACGGCACGACCGGCCTCGTCTGGAACAGCATGATGAGCATGGCAGGCGGCTGGTTCTTCCTGATGATCAACGAGGCGTTCCGCCTCGGCGACCACGACTTCCGCCTGCCCGGGCTCGGCTCCTACATGAGCGTCGCCGTGCACGAGGGCAAGCCCCTGGCCATGGTCCTCGCCGTGATCGCGATGATGCTGATGATCGTCGCCCTCGACCAGCTGCTGTGGCGGCCGGTCGTGGTCTGGGCGCAGCGCTTCCGGGTCGAGGAGAGCACGGCGCCCGAGGCGTCGAGGAGCTGGTTCCTCGACCTCGTGCGGCGGTCTCGCCTCCTCCGCCGCATCCGCTACTGGCGGCGCGCGCGCGTCCGGCACCCTTCGGCCGTCCCCCGCGCGTCCGCGGTCGGAGAGCGGCGTTCGACGCCGGCAGTCACCGCCGACGCCGACGGCCTTCTCCCCCGGCTGGCCCTCGCCCTGCTCGTCGCGCTCATCGCGTGGGGAGGCTTCCGCCTGGTCCACCTGCTGGCGCAGCTTCCGCTCGCACGCTGGGTCACGCTGTCGCTGGCCGGCGCGCTCACACTGAGCCGCGTGCTCGTCTCGACGGCGGTGGGCACGGCCTGGACGCTGCCCGTCGGGCTCGCCATCGGCCTGTCGCCCACCCTCTCCCGCCTGCTCCAGCCCGTGGCCCAGGTGATGGCGTCCTTCCCCGCTCCCATGCTCTTCCCCGTGGCCATCGCGGCGTTCGATGCGGCGGGGATCGGGCTCGGGACGGGCAGCGTCGTCCTGATGCTCCTCGGGACGCAGTGGTACATCCTCTTCAACGTGATCGCGGGCGCGAGCTCGGTGCCGTCGGACCTCCGGGAAGCCGTGGTCGCCTTCCGGATGCCGCGGCAAGAGCGGCTCGCCACCCTGTACATCCCGGCCGTCTTCCCCTACCTCGTGACGGGATGGGTGACGGCGGCGGGCGGCGCCTGGAACGCGAGCATCGTCGCCGAGTACGTCACCTACAAGGGGGCGACCTTGACCACGTTCGGGCTCGGGTCCGCGGTGAGCCAGGCCGCGGAGGGCGCGCGCTTCGCGGAGCTCGCCGCCGCCGTCGTGGTCATGTCGCTGATCGTCGTCGTGTTCAACCGGATCGTGTGGCGGCGCTTGTATCGCCTGGCGGCCACGCGCTTCTCGCTGACCAAGTGAGCAAGGCGCTTGGCTGAGCCTGCTCCCATCTGCGAGCTCCGTGCCGTCCACAAATCTTTTCCCCGGGACAGCGGCAAGCCGCTCCGCGTGCTCGAAGACGTCACGCTCGACGTGCGGCCCAACGAGGTGCTCGCCCTGCTCGGCCCATCCGGATGCGGGAAGTCCACGATCCTGCGTATCGTGGCCGGCCTCATCACCGCTACCGGCGGCGAGGTGCTCTACCACGGGTCACCGCTTCGAGGAGTGAACCCCGGCGTCGCCATCGTCTTCCAGAGCTTCGCCCTGTTCCCGTGGCTGACTGTCGAGAAGAACGTGGAGGTCGTCCTGCGCACGCTCGGCCTCGACGAGGCCGCCGCCCGCGAGAAGGCGCGGCGGTCGATCCGCATGGTCGGCCTCGACGGGTTCCGGGAAGCCTACCCGCGCGAGCTGAGCGGCGGCATGAAGCAGCGCGTGGGCATGGCCCGAGCTCTCGCCGTCGACCCCGAGATCCTCCTCATGGACGAGCCTTTCAGCCAGGTGGACGCCCTCACCGCGCAGGCGCTGCGGGCCGAGGTGCTCGACATCTGGGACGACCGCGAGCGCAACCCGAGCTCGATCCTGATGGTGAGCCACGACATCGCGGAGGTCGCCTACATGGCCGACCGGATCGTGATCCTGTCCGCGAATCCCGGGCGCATCCGCACGATCGTCGAGAACACCCTGCCCCGTCCCCGGGACACCCATTCCCCCGACTTCACCTGGCTCCTCGACCACCTCCACGACATCGTGACCAGCGCGGAGCTCCCGGACGTCTCGGTTACCGCCGCCTCCCCCGTCGTGGCCCGGGACGTCGTGGAGCCCATCCCCGCGGCGCACGCCACCGACATCCTGGGCCTGCTCGAGTACCTCGACGCCCAGAAGGGCGCCTGCGACTTGTTCCAGGTCGCGCACGACACCCACGGCTCCTTCGTCGAGGTGCTCACGGCGGTGAAGGCGGCGGAGATGCTCGACCTCGTGGACACGCCCCAGCGCCTGGTGCGGCTCACGCCTGCCGGGCAGAAGTTCGTGCGGAGCGACATGGAGGAGCGGAAGGGCCTCTGGCGGGCCCAGCTGCAGAAGCTCGGGCTCGTCCGCGCGCTCGAGAAGATGATCGAGGCGAACGGGGGCGAGCTGAGCCGCGAGCAGGCCGTGGCGGAGATCCAGCAGCGTCTGCCCCGGGAGGACGCGTCGCGGACTTTCGATACCCTCGTCACCTGGGCCCGCCTCGGCGGGCTCTTCGCGTACCGCGAGGACGCTCAGGCGCTGAGCCGCGAGTGACGTTCCGTCCCCGGTGGCTCACTGATCGCCCCTCGTCCAGAATCCATCCATACTTCACTCATGAGCCTCGCGGCCGGCACTCGGCTCGGGCCGTACGAGGTGGTCGCGCCCCTGGCCGCCGGGGGCATGGGCGAGGTCTACCGCGCCCGCGACACGCGCCTCGACCGCGCGGTCGCCGTCAAGGTGCTGCCCGTCGACTGGGCCCGCCGGCCCGAGTCGAGGCAGCGCTTCGAGCGCGAGGCCCGGGCCATCTCGGCGCTCAACCACCCGAACGTCTGCACCCTCTACGACGTGGGGCAGCACGACGGCCGCGACTACCTGGTGCTGGAGCTGATCGAGGGCGAGACGCTGGCGAGCCGGCTCAAGCGCGGGCCGCTCCCCCTCGATCAGGCGCTGCGCTGCGGCGCGGAGATCGCAGAGGCGCTTCACAAGGCCCACCAGCTCGGCATCGTGCATCGCGACTTGAAGCCGGGGAACGTGATGCTGACGCGAGCGGGAGTGAAGCTCCTGGACTTTGGTCTCGCCAAGCTGCGCGACCTCGGGGCGTCGGCGCCGGACGGCCCCGCCCTCACGCAGACGCCCACGGCCGAGAGGCCCCTCACCAGCGAGGGAGCGCTTCTCGGCACTGTCCCGTACATGGCGCCCGAGCAGGTCGAGGGCCGGCCTGCGGACGAGCGGAGCGACATCTGGGCGCTCGGTGCTGTCCTCTACGAGATGGTCACGGGGAGGCGGGCGTTCCAGGGCACCAACGAGGCCACGGTCGCCTCGTCGATCCTGAGGGACGAGCCGCCTCCCCTCGCCAGCCTCCAACCGGCGTCGCCCCTCGCGCTCGAGCGCGTCGTCCGCGCGTGCCTCGCCAAGGACCCGGACGATCGCTGGCAGTCCGCTGCCGACGTCGCCAAGGAGCTGCAATGGGTCGCCGAAGGACCCGCGACGGCAGGCCCGGCTTATCCCCGCACCGCGCGGTGGGAGCGAGCGGCCTTCGTCGTGGCGGCCGCCGTCCTGGCGACGTCGGGCCTCCTCGTCGGCCGGATCCGCGAGCGCGCCGGCTCCGCACCGCCGGCGATGCACTCCTTCCTCGTCCCTCCGCAGAAGACGTCGTTCTATCTGGTCGGCGACGAAGCGGCGCCCGTGGCGCTCTCGCCGAACGGCGCCTTCGCCGCGTTCGGGGCCGGCGGACGTCTCGTGGTCCAGTCGCTGCGCGACGGCGCCGTGGTCGCCCTGCCCTCGACCGATGACGCAAGGCAGCCGTTCTGGTCGCCGGACAGCCGCTTCATCGGCTTCTTCGCGGAAGGCAAGCTCAAGACGGTCGAGGCCACGGGCGGCCCGGTCTCGACGCTCTGCGACGCGGTCAACCCTCGGGGAGGGACGTGGGGCCGCGACGGGGTGATCGTCTTCGCGCCCGACATCCGGCTCGGGCTGTCCCGTGTCTCCGCTTCGGGCGGAGCCCCCGCCCCGCTGACACGTGTCGACGGCAGCCGGCACACGACCCACCGCTGGCCGTGCTTCCTTCCCGACGGGCGCCGCTTCGTCTATCTCGCGGCCAACCACGCGGCGCCGCGGGATGAGGAGTCCGGCATCTACGTGTCGTCGCTGGACGGCGGCGAGCCGCGCCGCCTGTTCTCTTCGTACAGCAGCGCGCAGTACGCGCCCCCGGGCTACCTCCTGTTCGTCCGCGCCACCCGGCTCGCCGCCCTGCCGTTCGATCCGTCGTCGCTGGCCGTCTCCGGCGAGCCGCTGCGGGTGGCCGACGACGTCAACAACGACGACGGGACGTGGCGCGGGGTCTTCTCCGCCTCGGGGAACGGACTGCTCGCGTACGAGAGGGCGGAAGGCGGGCTGGGCGGCGAGCTCACCTGGTTCGATCGGGCGGGTCGTTCCGTCCAGAAGCTCGTGGAGAAGAGCGAGGGCTACGTCCCGCGTCTGTCGCCGGACGGCCGGCGGCTCGCCTTCCTCCTCGGCGACCCCAGCAACGACGTCTGGGTGCAGGACCTCGGGCGCGGCGTGCGGACGCGCGTGACCACGAACGGGGGGGTGACGGTGTCGCCGGTCTGGTCTCCCGACGGGACCGAGATCCTCTACGTGACCCAGGACCTGCGCGGGGGCCAGGCGCGCTTCGTCATGTCGATCGCCCCGGCGAGCGGCGCGCCGGGGAGCCGGACGGTGTACGAAACGCAGGAT
>JBKPBQ010000232.1:0-18009 GCA_046726955.1 Acidobacteriota bacterium | reverse complement strand
AGACCTGGCTGCCCGATCTCGGTCGCGTGGATCGTTGCGTGACGTGCCACCTCGGGGCGGACGATCCCGCCTTCACGGAGGCACCGCCGCCCTTCCGGACGCATCCTGGAACGTGGCTGGCCACGCACCCCGTCGAGCGGTTCGGGTGCACGGTCTGCCACGACGGCCAGGGCGAGGCCACCGACTTCGACCACGCCGCGCACCGGCCGATCCCCTTCGTCGCGCGCGCCATGCGTCCCCTCGAGACCATCGAGGCCAACTGCGGAGCGTGCCACCGCGCGCCGGATCCGCCGCAGGCGCCCCGTCTCGCGGAAGGACGGCGGCTCATCTCGGAGTCGGGCTGCGTGGGCTGCCACGAGATCCCAGGCTTCGAGTCAGCGAGCTTTCGCGGTCCGGCCCTGGACAGCCTGGGCTACAAGGTGCGCGCGAACTGGCTCCAGAGCTGGCTCGGGGATCCCAAGGCCTATCTTCCCAACTCGCGGATGGGAAACTTCCGCCTCGCGAGCGCGGAGATCGGAAGCCTCCAGGCTTTCCTCCTTTCCCAGAGAGCTCAGGCACCCCTGGACGGCGCCGGTGTCGACTGGAAGAAGGCGGACACGGACAACGGCAAGGCGCTGTTCGGAGAGCTGCGCTGCGTGAGCTGCCATGCGGTCAACGGCCGGGGCGGGACCATGGGGCCGGAGCTGAGCCGCGTCGGCGACAAGGTTCGGCGCGACTGGCTCTTCAGCTTCCTGAAGGATCCTCACCGCGAGCAACCCGAAACCGAGATGCTGCAGTACCGGCTGCGCGACGACCAGCTCCGCGACCTCACCGCGTTCCTGCTCGACGAGTATCGGACGCCGGAGGTCGAGGCCGAGAGCCCAGCCGCGTCCTATCAGGACCTCCGCGCCGTGGCGGATGGACGCGCCGTCTTCGTGCGCCGGGGCTGCTACGGCTGCCACCGCCTGGCCGGCGTGCCCGACGCGGGGAAGATCGGGCCGAGCCTCGCCGGCGTCGCGGACCGCGATCCCGACCAGCTTCCCTACGGGGACCGCGTGGTGCGCCACACCACCGACAACTACATCTTCCTGAAGCTGCTCCTTCCCGACGCTCTGGGGCCGCCCTCGCTCATGCCCACCTTCGCCTTCACGCCCGCGCAGGCGGCCACGATCACGGTCGCCCTGGCCAGCCTCCGCAAGTCCGATCTGCCGTCCTCGCGGGTGGTGCGCCGCGCGCCGCTGGCAACATATCGCCCCCAAGGTGCCTTCGGAGCGCTCCTCGCTCGCTATCGCTGCCTGAGCTGCCATCGCGTCGGAGGCACGGGCGGAGACCTCTCGACCGTGCCGCTCGATCGCATCGGCAGCCAGCTCCAGCGCGACTACCTGATCGCCTACCTGCTGAACCCTGGCGCCGTTCGCGTGAGCGTCGAAGCCCGGATGCCCGTGTTCCACATGCTGCCCGAAGAGGCCCGCACGATCGCCGACCACGCCGCGGAAGTCTTCGTGGAGGATCGTCTGGACAGGTACGACGCACACTTCACGGGGGCAGAGGTCCGGCGCGGTGAGGAGCTTTATCGCCAGCTCGGGTGCGTCGGCTGCCACCAGCTCGACCTCAAGGGCGGATACATCGGGCCCGACCTTTCCAACACAGGCCAGCGCCTGCGGCCAGGGTGGACGGCGGCTTTTCTCCACGCCCCGGACCGCGAGAAGCCCGGAGCGCTGCACCCGGACTATGGCCTCTCCGAGGCGGATACCCGGGCGCTCACCGCCTACCTGTCGGGGCGGGGTTCTGGTGCCGCGACCGGACGAGCGCGAAGGAGCGGATCGTGACCACGAAGCGCTGGCGACTGAGCGCGCTCCTGGCCTTCGTGGCCACACTGAGCTGCGGTCGCACCGCTCCTTCGCCGCCCGCCGATCCGATGCTCGAGGCCATACGCGCAGAAGAAAAGGAGGCGGGCCTCAGCGACGCCGAGGGCCAGGGACGCCGCATCTTCGTGCAGTACTGCGCCGCGTGTCACGGAGAGGGCGGCAAGGGCGACGGGCAGAACGCCTCGAACCTGGAGCCGGCGCCGCCCGATCTCACGACGTCCAAGAACGTCGGGGATGCCGCGTACCTTCGTCGCGTGATCGCCGAGGGGAGCGCGGCCGTCGGCCGCTCTCCGCTCTCTCCGCCCTGGGGCCGGAACCTCAGCCACCAGCAGATCGATTACGTCGCTCTCTACTGCCGTGCGCTCGCGGCCAGGAAGCCCTGAGCGACGAAAGCTGGGTTCCCCCGCCAATCGTGGATAGAATCCAGCTGGCAATCGGGCCATCGAACCGAGCCCGAGCCTTCACAATCATCGCGCCGATGCACAGACTCACGAGGGACGGCTCCGGTGTCGCCCACGTCCAGGCGGACGACCGGAAAGAGACGTGCTTCGGGATGGGCTACGCCCACGCCATGGATCGCGGTCTGCAGATCCTGCTCATGCGTATCCTCGGCGAGGGACGGCTGGGCGAGACCCTGGACGCAAGCGACGCGTCACTGGCAGTCGACAGGTTCTTCCGCAAGATGAACTGGAAGGGAGGAGCGGAGTCGCAGGTCGCGCTCCTTTCTCCGCCGACTCGCGAGCTGAGCCAGGCTTACTGCGACGGTATCAACCGGCGGCTCGAGCAGAGCGCGCCTTGGGAGCTGCGATTGCTCGGCTACCGGCCGGAGCCGTGGCGGATCGAGGACTCGATCCTGATCTCGAGGATGATGGCCTACGTCGCTCTCGCCCAGTCCCAGGCCGAGATCGAGCGACTCCTGGTCGAGATGGTCCAGGGCGGCGTCCCGCGGCAGAAGCTGGAAGCGCTCTTCCCCGGTCTCCTGGAGGGCCTGGACGAGCAGCTCCTCCGCCAGGTCCGCTTGGGGGAGCGGATCGTGCCCGAGAGCGTGAGGTGGCTGTCGGCCGCGCCCCGGATGATGGCCTCGAACAACTGGGTGGTGTCCGGCCGCTTGACCGCCTCGGGCCAACCGGTTCTGGCGAACGACCCGCACCTCGAGACCAACCGACTTCCGAACGTCTGGTACGAGATCGTGCTGCGCACGGAGGGCCGCTACGCAATGGGTGCGTCGATGCCGGGGCTGCCCGGCGTGCTCATCGGTCGCAATCGGGAGCTCGCCTGGGGAGCGACCTACAGCTTCATGGACACCGTGGACTCCTGGATCGAGCACTGCCGCGACAACAAGTACCTCCGCCAGGTCGACGGCCGAGACGAATGGGTTCGCTTCCGTGATCGCCGCGAGGTCATTCTCAGGAAAGGCAAGCCCCCCCTCGAGCTCGTGTTCCACGAGAACGACCACGGCGTCCTCGAAGGCGATCCGGGGCAGGAGGGCCTCTACCTGACGACGAGATGGTCGGCGTCCGCCTCCGGAGCGCGCTCCCTGGAGGCGCTGTTCGAGCTGTGGGACGCCGACTCGGTCGAGCAGGGCCGGGAGATCCTCGGGCGCTTCGAGACCGCCTGGAACTTCGTCCTGGCCGACCGCAGGGGCAACATCGGCTATCAGATGTCGGGCCTGATGCCCCGCCGGCGGGAGGGCACGAGTGGCTTTCTCCCCCTGCCGGGCTGGAAGCCGGAGAACGGCTGGCAGGGATTCGTGCCGCACGACGAGCTGCCGCGGGCCCTGAACCCACCGGAGGGCTTCTTCGCCACCGCCAATGAAGACCTGAATCGGTACGGAAAGGCCAAGCCCATCAACATGCCGATGGGTCCGTACCGGGGCGATCGCATACGGCACGTGCTGTCGAAGGCGCGGGGCCTCGCGCCTGAACACTTCTTCGAGCTGCAACACGACGTGCACTCCCTCCAGGCCGAGCGGTTCCTGGCGGTGCTCCGGCCGCTGCTGCCCGACACCGAACAGGGACGGCTCCTCCGCGGCTGGGATTGCGGTTACGGACCCGCTTCGAAAGGCGCCTACCTCTTCGAGCGCTTCTACCAGGAGCTGCTGTTGGCGGTGTTCGGCGGCAACGGGTTGGGAAGCGAGGTGGCCGGCCATCTCGCCCGGGAGAGCGGCACGTTCGTCGACTTCTACGACAACTTCGATCGCGTGCTGCTGTCGGAGGACTCGCCGTGGTTCGACGGCCTCCCGCGAGACGAGGTTTTCCGCAGCGTGGCGGCACGAGCGCTCGCCACCGAGCCGCGCCCCTGGGGCGACGTCCAGAAGCTCTCTCTCGCCCACATCCTTTTCGGCGGGAAGCTTCCGCGCTGGCTGGGCTTCGATCGAGGGCCGGTTACGGTCCGCGGCGGGCGGGCCACGGTTCACCAGGGGCAGATCTACCGCAGCGCCGGCCGCACCACCAGCTTCGTGCCTTCCTTCCGAATGGTGGTCGAGCTCGATAAAGACGAGATCCGGACGAGCCTGGCCGGGGGGCCGTCCGATCGCCGGTTCTCGAAGTGGTACTGCTCTGGACTCGCAGACTGGGAAGCCGGCCGTTACAAGACGATCAGGGACGTCCAGTGAAGCGCTGAAAGCGAACGGGACACGCCGCGGCCGACGCCGGCGTTCAGGGAATCGAGGCGAGCAGCTCGCGGGTGTGGGGATGCCGGGGCGAGGCGAACAGACCGGCCCGGCTCCGGATCTCGACGATAGTGCCGCGATGCATCACCGCGACCCGGTCGCTCACGTGCTCCACGACCCGAAGGTCGTGGGCGATGAAGAGACAGGTCAGCGAGAGCCTCTCCTGCAGCTCGAGCAGGAGGTTGAGGATCTGCGCCTGCACCGAGACGTCGAGCGCGGTCACCGGCTCGTCGGCCACGAGGAAGTCGGGCTCGAGGGCTATGGCGCGCGCGATTCCGACCCGCTGCCGCTCCCCGCCCGACAGCTCGTGGGGACGGCGGGACGCGAGCTCCGGCTTCAACCCTACGAGCTCCAGGAGCTCGAGGGTCCGCTCCTCCCGCTCCGCCCGCGTTCCGATGCGGTGGATGGCGAGCGGCTCGCGCACGATGGCGCGAACGGTCATGGCCGGGTTCAACGAGCTGTAGGGGTCCTGGAAGATGATCTGCATGCGGCGCCGAGTTCTGCGCAGCTGCTCCCCCGGGAGCGCGAGCAGGTCGACGCCGTCGAAGATGACGCTCCCCGCGGTCGGCTCCACGAGACGGAGGATCAGCCGGCCGAGCGTGCTCTTGCCGGAGCCCGATTCCCCGACGAGCGCGAGCGTCTCGCCCCGACGGATCTCCAGGCTCACGCCGTCGACGGCGCGGACGTCGTCGACATGCCGACGAAGGAGACCCCGACGAACGGGGAAGAGCTTGGTCAGCTCCTTCGCCTCGACCAGCACTCCGTCGGGGGTCATGCCGGCCGTGCCGTCGGGGCCTTCTCCGCGGCCTCCCGCACGGCCGGGTTGTGGAAGCAGGCGCTGCGGTGCGGCGGGGGCGCGGGGGACGTCGGCAGCAACGAGGGTACCGCGGAACGGCAGGTCTCGAACCTCACAGGGCAGCGCGGCTCGAACGCGCAGCCCGGCGGAAGGGCCGCCAGGTACGGGATGCTTCCCGCCATAGCGGCCAGCCTGGCCCTTCCCGGCGCATCGCCCCGCGGCTTCGGGACCGACTGCCACAGGCCGTGGGTGTAGGGGTGAGCGGGCGAGGCCAGGATCTCGGCCGAGCTCGCCTCCTCCACGATCCGTCCCGCGTACATCACGGCGACGCGGTCCGCGTTGCCGCGGACGAGCCCGAGGTCGTGCGTGATGAGGAGCAGGGAGAGCCCCCTCTCGCCTTTCAGCCGGGCGAGGAGCTCCAGGATGCGCGCCTGGAGGGTGACGTCGAGCGCGGTCGTCGGCTCGTCGGCGATCAGGAGCTCGGGGTCGCACGCGATGGCCATCGCGATGAGGACCCTCTGCTTCATGCCCCCGCTCAGCTCGTGGGGATAGGCCTTCGCGCGATGCTCCGGGTCGGGGATGCGCACCTCGCGGAGCAGCTCGACGGCGCGGGCGCTCGCGTCCCGCGGCGGAAGCGCGAGATGGGCCCGCAGGGGCTCGGCGACCTGATCCCCCACCGTGCGGACCGGATTGAGCGCCGCTCCCGATTCCTGTAGGACGAGCGAGATCTCCCGACCCCGGACGCGTCGCATCTCGGCTCGCGACATCGAGAGGAGGTCGCGACCCTTCCAGCGCACCTCTCCCCTCTCGATCCGCCCTCTCGGCGGGAGGATCCGCATGAGGGAGAGGGCGAGCATGGATTTCCCGGACCCCGACTCCCCCACCAGCGCGACCGTCTCCCCGGCACCGATCGAGAGCGAGACGTCGTTCACCGGCCGGAGGACTCCTCCCTCCGACTCGAGGCGTGTGGTGAGACCGCGGACCTCGAGGAGTGGCCCGTCCGACGCCTGCGTGCGGCCGTCATCGCGAGCGGCATCCACCGCCCAGATCCTAGCAGGGCGCGGTTCGAGCCTCACCGGGGGACCGCCGCGCCTTGCCCAGAGACGCGGCGGTCTCCCCGGGGAGGGATCCGCCTAGAGGGACGATAGGAACGCGAACAGCTTGCTCTTGTCGCCGGCACTCAGCGCGTCGAACCGGCTCTTTGCGCGCGCGGCCTGCTTCGCATGGCGCGCGACCGCGTCTTCCGCGCTGAAGCTGAGGTTGTCGTGCATGAAGCGGCCGCGCGTGCGGCAACCCCAGAGGGGGGCCGTCCGGATCTTGGTGCGCGTCGAGGGGCCCCCGTTCTGGATGATGCCGTCGCCCGTGCCGATGTCGTGGAGCAGGAAATCGGAGAACGGGTGGATGACCTTGTTTCCGAGGGCGTTCGCCACCCGGAGCGCTCCGCCGTTGATGAGGGTTCCCGGAGGGGCGGTGACCATCGTCGGCGTGTGGCACGCGGCGCACCCGATCGCGTCGAAGATCTGGCGCCCCGCCTGCGCATCGGCGCTCGCGGCGATGGTCGCGTCCACCGGCGGGACCTTGGTCGACCGCATGAACAGCGCGAAGAGCTCGACGTCGACACCCTCGTTGTCGATTCCCGGAACGGGATCGTCCACCTCCACGCCGTTGTAGGTGGGCTCGTCCGGCTGCAGCGGGCTCGTGATGCCCATCTCGTTCACGTAGGCGTCCGCGGAGAAGGACACGAGGCTCGCCTGCTGGCCCTTGTGTCCGAAGCGGCCGATCCGGAACGTCGTCGGCTCTTCCGACACCGGGACGCTGATCACCTGGCCGCGCACGTCGGACGACTGATGCGCGGAGATGGCAGCCAGCGTGTCGTTCGCGACCGCTTCCACGAAGCCGTCGCCCAGGGTGCTGAGGGTGGAGCGCAGCGCGATCACGTTGTACCCGGGCAGGACGTGCTCCTGCTCGTTCGGCCGGATCGAGCGATTGTGGATGAGCGAGCCGCCGGGATGGTCACGGTACGTCTTTCCGTCCCAGAAGGCCGCCCGCCTCTCGGTGATCTCGCTGGTGGCGCCGACGAGCTTCCTCGCGAAGTTGTCCGGATCGAACGCCGGGTTCGCGGTGTGGCACTCGGCGCAGCTGGTCGCATTGAAGATCGGCCCGATCCCGTCCGCGACCGTCTCCGTTCCCGCGAACTCCGTTTCCGCGGCCTCGAAGCTGCATTCGCTCGCGGGGATCTTCGGCGAGTTGGGCGAGCTGACCAGCTCGTTCTGCCTCGCGCAGAACTCCTCGGCGAAGCCGTTCGAGCCCCCGTCGAATCCGGCGGGAGCCTCGGTCGGAGCGGCCCAGGCCTGGAGTGGTTGGACCCCTGCCCCTGCCGACAGCTCCGCCCGCCAGATACCCTCGGGATCGCTCCCCAGACCCACGCCCGCGAGCACGAGGATGAGACCGACGCCGCCGAGGGCGACTCCGAAGAACTCCCTCGGCGCCCTCTTCGACGTCCTGGGGGGGCTCCCTCCCGACGCACGACGTTGGAATCTCATGGCTTCCTCCTCCTGTACCGGCGTGACCCACCGAAAAAAGGAAAGGCCCCGGTCCCGAAGGAGTCCTTCGGGAACGGGGCCTCGATTCGTTTCGTTGGCCCTAGCTCAGATCGAAGTGCTTACTTGAATCCCTTGACTGCCCCCTCCACATTGATGAGCTTCATCGGAATAGCCTTCTCGGCCGGAGCGACGCTCTCCCGGCCCGTGAACCGGATGTGCTCCGTCAGCTGCACGTGCACGACCCGTCCGCCGCCGTCCACGTTCAGCACGATCTGCCCCGGGATCTTTCTCTGCAGGAACTCGCGGATGCGCCGCAGGGCGTCGTCGGGAAGGCCATTGATCATCCTGGTGTCTCCGAGCTAGAAGCCCGGTCCGCTCGGCCGAAGGGCGCGCACCGCCCTCCAGAAGTCCACGCGCCTCTGATCCGGATCTTCGGCCGTCCTCTCCCCGGTTCGGGAGAGGACCCTCGCCACGTCGTACTGGTCGAGAGTGGAGGAGACGTCGAGGAGGAGCGCCGCGCCGCCCGCGACGAGGGCGCCGCTGAAGGACGTTCCCCAGCCCGCCGCGTACTCGCCGCCGAGATACGTGGTGACGATCCCCTCGCCGGGAGCGGCCAGCTTCGCCACGTCCGGCCCGTAATTGGAGAAGGCGCTGCGATGGTCGCGATCGTCGGTCGAGCCGACTCCCAGGACGTTCGCCAGCGAGGCGGGATACACAGACGTCGATTGCCCCTGATTCCCGGCTGCCGCTACGCAGATCACCCCCCGACGGGTCGCGTAGTTGACGGCCCGCAAGAGCTCGGGGGAAAGGCCGGTCGAGGCGAAGCTCATGTTGATGACGCGCGCTCCGTGGTCCACTGCATAGTAGATGGCGCGCACGATCCTCGCCGTGTCCGTGCTGCCGTCGCGTGCGAACACCTTGAGGGGCATGATCCGGGCCTCGGGAGCGATCAGGTGCACGATTCCCGCGATCATCGTGCCGTGGCCCAGGGCGTACTCCTGCTCGCTGGCGGTCCGGGGGGCGCCGATGGCGAGGGCCGAGCCGAAGGGCTGCCCCGGAGGCTTGGTGACGTTGATGACGACGGTGGTTCCCTGCTGGAGGTCGACCCCGCCGCGACCGTTCTCGTAGGGATCCGCTTCCCCGCCCGGCCCGTCGCGCACGAACTCCTGGCCGGCGTCCAGGACCCCCTCCAGGACCGGGTGAGCCTCGATCCGGGTGTCGATGATCGCGACGGTCACGCCCCGGCCCGTGGCCACGCGCTGCGCTTTCGCCGCATGCGTGATTCTCATGGACGGCTGCTCGAGATAGGACTCCCACACCGGCACGCCGAAGTACTCGACGAAGTCGCGGTTCGCGAGCAGAGCCGTTCCCGTCTCGGACGAGAGCCAGGCCGCGATCGTGGGCCCGAAGTCGAAGCTGTTGGCCTGGCTTTGGAACTCCGGGAGGCGGACCTCCAGGACTTTCTCCGCCGCCTCCACGTCCGGGTCGGCCTGGATCCGCTCGAGGAGCGTGTCCGGCTCGTCGGAGCCGGCGGCGAGGAAGGACGACAGCCCGGGGCCGAACGAACGGATTAAGCGGAGGCCCTGCCGGTCGACGGGCTCCTCGATCGACTGCGCCGAGGGCTTGATGCGAACCAGGAATCGATCGCTCGACGAGACGGTGGGCGTGATGATTGCGCTGATTCCGATCCAGAGAATTGCGATGAGGCCTGCTCGTTTCTTCATGCGGGTCCCTTTCGGTTTCCAGCCCTCCGGCTACGGCGCGACCGGCGGCTCCTCAAGGCACGCGAGCGGCACCAGGATCGACCGGCTGTCGTCCAGTTGGATGCGGATGCGATGGCGCTTGCTCAGTTCCAGCTCGAACACGAACTCACCGAACGGGTTGGTACTCGTCCGGGCCACGGGGGCCTTGCCGAGCAGCAGCGTCACCGGCAGCCCGCCCCGGCCCTGGTGTCCCTCGGACTGCTGGACCAGCTGGCCGATGAGGGAAGATCGGGCGGAGCTTCCCGTCGTTTCTATGCGGAGGTCGATCGCGAGTTCGTCCATCTCGTAGAGAAGTTGGCGAGAGCACAGATCGAGCGTTCGAACGCCCACCGCGGCTGGAGCCTGGAAGCTGTCGAAGACGAGCCGGGCCAGCAAGGTCCTTCCCACCGAGGAGATCTGCCGGACCTGGCCGAGGTACGCCGCTTCGACGGCTCGCACGGCCTCCTCCGGCGGCTCGTAGGAGGCTTCGCTCCGGGCGATCGCCACCACTCTCTTCCACATGTGGAGCGTCCTCGCGCACTTGCCGCAGGCGGCGACGTGACGGAGCATCTCGGTCTGCTCGTCTGCGGGAGCGGATTCTCGCGCGACGTCGACCCAGTTCTCGAAGGAAAAGTGCTTCACGTGTTACTCCATGGGACAAGTGTGGAGCGCCGGCTGGGTGGTCCGCTCACGCCCCACGTCTTCCCAGAGAAAAGCCTAGCGTTGCTAATAGGAGCACGGAGACGCCAGAAAAATATAGGGGGTGAGAATAATCTACAACTGACGCCTGATCAATTATTTATGGCGCACGGACCTTTCCCATCCAGACGAAAGGCGCCCAATAGTAGGGGTGGGGGTGCGTGTCGCGAAGGGCGAGCACGGCGTCTCGCAGGGCGAGGGACTGGTCCGGCTCGTCCCGGAGCCGCCGGTAGAAGAACTTCATGAACTCCGCCGTGGCTCGATCCTGGATGTCCCAGAGGGTGACCAGGAGGGAGCGAGCGCCGGCATAGAGCAGGCCGCGAACGAGGCCCAGCAGCTCGTCCCCGTCGACGACGACGCTCGAGCCCGTCGCGCAAGCGCTCAGGGTGACGAGGCCCACGGGCAGCTTGAGGTGGTAGAGGTCGTAGAGACTCAGGTAGGAATCGCCGAGACGGACGGCGGAGAACATGGGATTGTCGCGGCGGAAGTATCCGTGGGTGGCGATGTGCACGACCGCGCACCCGGGCCCCATCTCGCTCAGCGCCTTGCGGCTCGCGTCCGCTCCGAGGAGCACCGTCGGCTCCAGGGAGGCGTCGGCGACGGCCCGGATCTCGTCCACGATGTGGGGAGTGCGGGCGTCGGGGAAACCCAGGATGAGGGTTCGGCGATCGGCCGCGGGGGGGAGCGTCTGGCAGTGGGCGAAGATGCTCGCGCTCGGAGCATAGGAGATGGTGAAGTCGTCGATGAGGCTCCACCGACCCCCCCGCAGGGCGTGGAACGGAAGGTAGTGCAGGAAGTCGTGGGGCACGATCACGAGGTGGCGCGAACGGAGGCGCGACCGGAGGGGCGCGATGAGCTCGACGTAGAGCTCCGCGAGATGGTGGTTCGTCGCGTCCAGCAGCGGCTCGTGGAATCGACGGACGTAGTCCATGCCGAGCCGGAACTTGGAGAGCTGGCATTGCAGCCGCTTCACGAGGTCCTTCATCCGGCGGGCGGACCCGAGCGGCACGATCTCGACGCCTTCGCGAGTCAGGACGCAGACCACCATGCGCTCCCGGACCCGGTAGTACTCGAGGAGCGTCGAATCCGGGGGGAGCTGGGCCTGGACCTCGGCGAGCGATCGGGGCTCCGCCCCCCGGATCGCGCTCGCGACACCGAAGCTCTCGGTGCGCAGCTCTCGGACCGCGCGGAGAAGCCCCTCCTCGCTCGCGAGCGCCTGCTGTCGCATCCTCCGGATGCGCTCGGGCGCCCCCGCCTCCTGACGGAGCTCCTCGAGCTCGATGCGGTGGTAGAACCAGTTGAGGTCCTCCCGCAGGCTCCGCAGGCGGGACGCGAGCTCGCTCTCCTCGTCCTTCAGCGGGGGTCGCGCCTCGACGGACTGGAGGATGAGGTCGATGAGCCCGCGCGACTTCGCCTGCTCGATGTACGAGAAGACCTCCTCCCCCGCCGCGCCTCCGTCCCGGTCGAGACGGAGCGCGACCTGGCTCTCGTAGACCTCGAGCCGGTCCTTCATGAAGGAGATCTTGAGGTCTTCGCGCTGCAGGGAGCTTCGGAGCATCTCGAGCTGGCGCTGCGCCAGAGCGTAGCGACGCTGCGCTTCCCCCGGATTGCCCATCGCCTCCTGGACCTGTCCCATCAGGTACAGGGCCTGGTACTCAAGGATGGGCGCCTCGCACTCGGCGAGCAGCTGGAGGGCGGCGCGGCCCTGCCGCTCCGCGGCCGCGAGGTCGTCGATCCGCAGTGACAGCCGGCCCAGGAGCAGGTGGCACTGGATGGCCCTTCTCGGGAGCGAGCAGCGCCGGAAGTACGCGAGGGCGCGCTTTCCGATGCGACGCGCCTCGAAGAACCGGCCTTCCTCGAAGAGGACGAGGGCGCGGTAGAGATCGATGACGGAGAGCTGGGCCCCGCTCTTCTCGCGGCTGAAGGAGCGCCTCGCCTGCCGGAACAGGTCCAGCGAGAGCCTCGCTCTCCCCAGCTGGGTGCACGCGATCGCCTGGTTGAGCCTCGCCTTCCCCGCCTCGTAGCCCGTGCCCAGACGCTCGAACGTCTCCGCAGCCTCCTCCGCCGCCGCCGCCGCGTCGCCGCTCAGGTTGAGCTCGAGGTACATCTCCGATTCGTCGAGGAGGCAGAGCGCGGAGTGGTACTCGTCGTCGAGTCCCCGGAACCGGTCCCGCATCCCCTTGTAGAGCTCGGTCGCCGTGCCGTACTGCCCCCGCAGGTAGTAGAGGTACGCGATGTTGTAGTCGACGAGCGCGACGAGCGTGGGCATCCCGTGCTCTTCGCAGAAGGAGCGCGCCCGCCGGTAGGTGTCGAGCGCGCGCTCGAAGTCGTTCATGATGATGAGGCACGTGGAGAGATTGCTCAGCGTCACCGCCAGGCCCTCGATGCGGGCCCTCTCCTGCTCCGGGTCCCGCTGCTTTCCCTCCTCGGGAGCGGCCGCGAGCTGCTGGTAGGCCCGCTCGTAGCTGGCGAGCGCTTCCGGGAAGCGCTCCTGGCGGTGGAAGACCGTGGCCACGTTGATGTCCAGGCGGGCCAGGCGCTGCGAGTCCCCGTGCTCGGTGAAGATCCTCCGCGCCCGCTCGGCCGCCTCGAAGGCTCCGTCGTACCTCCCGAGCCACATGAGCGCTCCGATGGAGGAGCTCAGCGTTCGTCCCACCTCCACCGGCTCGCCCAGGCGCTCGAACGCCTCCGCCGCGCGTCGGTAGTGCTCGAGGGCCTCCTGGTGCCGGTCCAGGAACATCAGGGCGTTCGCCTTCGCGCGCAGGCCGAGCGCGGCCGACGCGGGATCGTCGATCCTCTCCGCGATCAGCACCGCGGACTCGGCGAGGGCGAGCGCCTTCTTCACGTCGACGCGAACGCCGCGGGTGACGTGGGCGTCGAGCAGGACGACGAACTCCCGTCGGTGCGCCTCCGGCTGCCGCCTGAGGAAGTCTTCTCTCTGGGCCCGCGTGCGCAGCTCCGCGAGCCGGGCGACGAGCCCATCCTGCTCCGACGTCTCCTCGGCGAAGCTCATTCGAAACCTCTCCGGGCGAGGCTCGCGCGCAGCCGCTCCAGGCACCGGCGCCGGATGAACCCTATCGAGCCGAGGGCGAGACCGAGAGAGGAGGCAACCTCGCTGTAGGGCCGGGACGGGCTCTCGAAGAAGAGCATCTCGACGAGTCGCCGACAGCGTGGAGGCAGCGCCGCGATCGATTCGCGCAGCGTCTGCTCGGCCTCGATCTGGCTCAGCAGGTCTTCCGGGCTGCGGGATCGGTCGGGGAGCGTGGCGAGATCGCTTTCACTCGTCGGGCTCGCCTGGGCGAGGCTCTGCCTCTTCCTGATCTGCACGCACTTGTTCGAGGTGACCCGGATCAGCCACGCGGGGAGGGCGCGGGCATCGCGGAGCTCGGAGAGCTCGGCGATGAGCTCCAGGCAGACCGCCTGGAAGACGTCCTGGGCCTCCTCCCGGGAGAAGCCGTATCGGACCGGGATGGAGAAGATGAGGTTCTTGTACTTGTGGACGAGCACGGACCACGCCTCGTCATCGCCGCGGACGCAGGCGCGAACGAGGCGGGTGTCTGACCAGGTACGCTTGGATTGCAGCTTCTGGAGCCTCGTGGCCATCGTCGCGGAGCGCCGATTCGGCTCAGTTCTGCCGAAAGTAGAGCTGCTCGGCATTCCACAGGGCATAGGGCGCGAGCACGGCCGGCTGCACGTTCCCCAGGCGCCGGTGGGCGCCCACCAGGATGTGCGGACTGACCAGGGGGATGATGGGAAGCTCTTCGGCCACGATCTCCTGAACCCGGTTGTACAGACGCTTCCGCTCGGCGGAATCGGTCGACGTCATCTGCTGGAGCATCAGGCGATCGATCTCCGCTTCCCACTCCGTCGCGGGTCGTTTCTGGCCCAGATGCCAAACGTGCATCTCGCCCGAGGAGAGCAGGGTCGCGAGCTCGGCCGTGGGATCGACGTCGCTGCTGCCGAAGGTCAGGAGGGCGGCTTCGTAATCGGAGGTCTCGAAGACCCGGTCCATGAGGGCGGCGAAATCCACGGTGACCACGCGGACCTCGATCCCGACCTTGCGCAGGTCGTCCTGGACGATGGTCGCGATCATGGAACGGGCGACATTTCCCGCGCTCGTCAGCAGGGAGAACTCCACGGGGCCCTCAGCGTCCTGGAGCGAGCCGGAAGCGCTCCAGGTGAACCCGGCGCTCCGCAGCTGCTCCCGGGCCTCGGAGAGGTCGTACCGGCCGGGGGAGGCCGAGGAGTCGTACCAGAGCCGGTTCCCCGGCGTCACGTGCGAGGAGAGAACGGCGGCCCGCGACCCATAGACGAGGTCGACGATCGATCTCCTGTCGATGGCCGACGAGATCGCGCGCCGGAAGCCCGCTTGGCGGAACCAGGACTGCTTGCGCGACGCTACCTTGCGTCCGCCTCCGTCGTTCAGGTTGAAGAAGAGGAAGGTGTACTCGAGACCGGGGCCCGCGTCGTGAAGCCGGTACGAGGTTTGCGCACCCTCCCGCTCCATGGCTGCATAGCTCTGTGCGCTCATGCCGCTGATGAGCTGGGTGTCCCCCGATCGGAAGCGCATGACCTCCGCCGGCTCGGAAGCGACCACGAGGAACAGGATCTCGTCGAGATAGGGCAGGCGCCCCCCGCTCGAGTCCGTCTTCCAGTAGTACGGATTCTTCTCCAGGAGCACTCGCTCGCCCGGGACGTATTCCTTGAGGCGAAAGGGGCCGAGCCCGACGACTTCCCCGGCGGGGGTGCCCGGCCCCCACACCCGCGGCCACTGGCCCTCACGGTACGGCTTCTCCAGCAGGTGCCGGGGCAGGATCGCCACGAGGTCGAAGATGCGCTCGCCCGCCCCGTACGGCTGCGCGAGCTCGAACACCACCCGGTAGGGTCCCTCCTTCCTCACGCGGACCGGCTCCCCGCCGATGATCAGGAGGTTCCTCTGCGGCGCGGCGACCTTGGCGTCGAGGTAGACCTCGAAGCTGAACAGGACGTCGTCGGCGTCGAGAGGATGCCCATCGGAGAAACGGAGTCCGCGTCGCAGCTCGAGGGTGTAGCGGCGGCCGTCCTCGGACACCGACCACGACCGGGCGACGCTCGGCTCGGTGAGATGCGTCCGGCGGTTGATGTGGACGAGGTCGGCCATCAAGAGGTCGATGACGGTGCGAGACGCCGAGTCCCTGGCGAGGAGGGGATTGAACGTCTTGGGCTCCGACCGCAGCGACGAGACGAGCCGGCCTCCCGGACGCCCGAGCTCTCCTTCGACGACGAGGCTCTCCTGGTCTGCGGCACACGGAGACGAAGCCGAGAGCCCGAGGGCAGCGAAGATCACCCATCCAAGGATCCGTCTACCCAAGAGTTTCACCCCTCCGGGAGCCTATGATTTCGCCCGTCTAGAGTCCACCGCCCCTCCTCGGCCGCGGAAGGCGGCGACAGGCAGGAATGATAGAGCCAGGTGACGACGACCAGAGCCACTCCTGGGGCGAACATCCACCAGGCCGTGGAGAGCACGTTGTATTCCTGCAGGGCCGCGAGCATCGTCCCCCAGCTCGGAAGTGGCTCCTCGACTCCCAGCCCCACGAACGAGAGCGTGACCTCGGCGAGAACGTAGGCCGGCACGAGGAGCGCGGCGTGCGTCAGCAGCACGCCCGCCGCCTGGGGAAGGACGTGGTTCCACAGGATGTATCCGTCGCGGGCGCCGAAGGCCCGGGCGGCCAGGACGAATTCCCGCTCCTTCGCGCTCAGGACGACGCCCCGGACGAGACGCCCGGGGCGAGCCCAGCCGATGACACCGAGCAGGAGGACGATGATGCCGAACGCCCTTCCCGGCTTCAGGTCCAGGGGGAGGAAGGCTCGCACGGCGAAGAGAAGGTACAGCCAGGGGAGCGCGAGGAAGAGATCGGAGACGCCCATGATCGCCCGGTCCGTCCAGCCGCCGCGGTACCCGGACAACCCGCCCAGGAGAAGGGCGAGCCCGCAGGACACGAGGGTCGCCAGGAGGCCCGCGGACAGCGACACCTGGCCGCCATGGAGCAGCCTCGCCAGGCAATCCCGACCGTACGAATCGGTTCCCAGGAGGAACAGCGGCTCACCACCGTCGAGCCCGAGAAGACGGCGACGCGCGGGGATGACGCCCAGGATTCGGTAGTCAGGTCCTTCGACCCAGAGTCGAACGGGCAGACGTCGGGAAGGGTCCTCCCGGTACGGAAGGCCGTTTCTCGCCGCCCAGGGATGGACGAAGGGCCGAGGGCTGAAGCGCCCCTGCTCGTCGACGAAGCGCAGCCTCATCGGGGGCGAGAGCGGCAGCTCGCGATGCTGCTCCGCGAAAGGGTTCGGGGAGAGAAATCCGGCGAGGGCGACCCCGATGTGGAGCACGGCGAGCGCCGTCAGGGCCACCCGGCGCGAAGGGGAGCGCATGAGCCCGTTCAGGCCGGCGCGATCCGGGGATCGGCGGCGTGCAGCAGGAGATCGGCGATCACCCCCGCGAGCAGCAGGAGAACGGCGGAGCACATCGTGGCGCCGAGCACCACGTTGACGTCGCGGGCGAGGATTGCCTCGAGCAGCAGCGGCCCGAGCCCCGGCCAGCCCAGGACGACCTCCACGATCAGCGAACCGCTCAGCAATCCGGCGAGCGAGAGGCCGAGCAGGGTGATGAGCGGATTGGCCGCCAGGGGCAGCACGTCTCGGAGGAGGATCCGGTGGGTGGGAATGCCCGACGCGTGCATCAGCCTCACCGGAGGAAGCAGGAGCGCTGCGCCGACGCTTTCCCGGACGTGCCGGACGAGGCCGCCGACACGCGAGAGGGCGAGGGCCGTCACGGGCAGGACCATGTGCCGGGCCACGTCCAGGAGCCCCGACCATCCCGACGCGTCCGGGGAATGGAGAGACGACATTCCTCCGATCGGGAAGGCGCCCGTCTCCGCGGCGACGAACAGGAAGACGAGGGCGAGCAGGACCTCGGGAATGCTGAGGAGGAAGGCCGTGCCGAGGCGGCAGAGCTCGTTCGCCCACCCACGTCCGAGAAGGGCCCATCCGACGCCGATCGGGACCGCGATCAGCCACGAGAAGAGCGTGGCGGTCCCCGTGAGCAGCAGCGTGTTGAGCCCGCGCTTCCAGAGGAGAGGGCCCACGGGGACGCCGTAGGCGAAAGAGAACCCCCAGTCTCCGCGGGCCACGGATCCGATCCACTGGAAATACCGCGCGGGAAGGCTCTGATCGAGCCCGTAACGGAATCGCAAGGCCTGCCGCGAGGACGGGGACGTTTCCGCGGCGAGCCGCACCGCGTCGAGGTAGTCGCCGGGAGCGAGCTCCAGGAAGAGGAACGAGAGCGAGGACAGGACGAACAGGAGCACGGCGGTTTGGGCGAGCCGGCGGAACGACCGGACGACGACACCGGCCTCAGGGCGAGGACGAGCGCGAGCGGACAGAGGTGCCGACTCCAAGAGTGAGAGATTCTAGACCGTGCTCCCGCGGCTCGCGAAGCGAACGAGACCACCAGCCCGAAGACTCCTGGACGGCCCTTGGGCACCCGTATACCATGGGTCGGTTTCTCTCCGGGGCTAGTCGCGTCAGGCCCCTTGCGACACGGCCGGCGCGACCTCGCGTGGAGGTTCATGACGCTCCGGTTGGGTCGGCTGGCGTGCGTGGCCGCGATCGGCGTGGCGTCAGCAGGGTGCTCGACGAAGCGCGAGACGCCACCCGTCGCGGGCGGCCTCGT